>NZ_JBFAHZ010000015.1:0-127936 GCF_040654415.1 Micromonospora sp. NPDC050695 | reverse complement strand
TACTTCCGCTCCTTCACCGCCACCAGCCTCGGCGGCACCTGGACCCCCCAAGCCGCCACCGAAAACAACCCCTTCGCCGGCAAAGCCAACAGCGGTGCCACCTGGACCAACGACATCAGCCACGGCGAACTCATCCGCACCAACGCCGACCAAACCTTCACCGTCGACCCCTGCAACCTCCAACTGCTCTACCAAGGCCGATCCCCCAACTCCGGCGGAGACTACGGCCTCCTGCCCTACCGACCCGGCCTCCTCACCCTGCAACGCTGACACCACGACAGGGCGGGCCCGGCACACCACCGGGCCCGCCCTGTCGTCGCGTGCGGGGAGTCGATCAGGGCTCCGGGCGGCGCAACCGGATCGACGCCCACGTGTGCCAGAGTGGTCCATGCCCTTGAGCGCGTATCACCTCAGAGCCTCGGTCGCCGTGTCCGACATACAGGTGGCGGTCGCCTTCTACGAGGGCAGGCTGGGCCTGGAGGCACTGCGGTCCGCTCCCAGCGCCACCATCGCCGACGGCAGCCGCATCTACGCCTCCGGTGGCGGGCCGGCGCTGAACGTGTACCAGTCGATCACCGCCGGGAAGACCCCGGCGACGCTGGCGACGTGGTACGTCGACGACATCGACCAGATCGTCGACGAGCTGACCTCGTCCGGTGTCGAGTTCGTCCGCTACGACCAACTCGAACACGACGCCCGGGGCATCACCGCGCGGGCCGGAGGCGGACGCATCGCGTGGTTCCAGGACCCGGACGGCAACACCTTCGCCCTCGAAGCCGACGTCTGACCCCGTCGGGCGTGGCGCCGCCTCAGGCCAGTAGCTGTTCCCGCAGCCGTGCGCCCAGGTTGAAGCCACCCACCGCCCGGGGTCCGGCCGGATCGTGCACACCCAGGGTGTTGTTGCGGCGCATCAGCTCCCGGACCGCGGGAGGCAGCCGGGGCGGGTCGTCCATGGCGGCGAGGATCTGCGCCGCGCTCGAGATCAGTCGATCGGCCAGGGCCGCGGCGTCGGCGTCCACCCGTACCCGGCCGTACTCCCAGCCGGCGGTGGTGAGGTCCAGCACCTCGAACACGCGGGTCACGAGCGGGCTCGGGTCGGTCACCCGATCGAGACGGCCCGCCTGGCCGCCGATCACGGTGACGGCGGCGGCCAGTTGCGCGTACGGGTGGAAGCCGCAGGGCAGAGCGAACAGCGGCCACCGCAGCGCCGGGCCCACCTCTTTCCACAGCGGCCGGTAGTTGCGGCGGTTCACCAGCAGCCGCCGGCCCGTCCGCCGGTGAATGTCCTGGGCCTGGGCCTGGAGGTCGGCGTGCGCCTCATCGGCGACCTGGCTCACGATCCGGGTCGCCACCACCAGGCCGTCATCGCTGTTCAGGAGCGCGGTGACTGCCTCCACCTGCTCGGGAAACCGGACCCGCGCATGAGCGCCGTACCCGTGGTGGACGTCCCGTAGCAACGCCTGCTGCCGTTCCGGATCGAGCTGGACCCGCCCGCCACCCAGCAACCGCTGGAGCCAACCCATTGCGCCTCGTTTCAGCATCGCCGTCCCGGACCGCGGCAATGCTAGTGCGTCGGACCGCGCTCGCGCTGAAGGGGTGGCGGGATCGCGGGTGGAGATCGGACCTGGTTCAGTGTCCCGCCCGGCCGGTGATCGTCTCCCGCATGCTCGGGGTCCCGCCGTTCTGCATGGCGTCCATGGTGTCGTGGGCGTTGCGCCACGCGCGACGGGCGCCCGCCTCGTCATCGAGGGACAGCCGGGTGTCGTGCAGCAGGATCTCGGCCTGGAAGACGTCGATCCGGTTCCGGGTCTCGGCTGCGACGCGGACGGCCTGGTCGAGCTGCCCCACGGCGTCGTCCGGGCGGCCGATCTCGACGAAATACCGCGCGAGAGACATCCGGATCTCGGGTTCGTCGGTCGTCCGCCCGGTCTTCTCGGCGAGCACGAGCGCCTTCTCCAGGCACTCCCGAGCCTGGTCGGTGTCGCCGAGCAGCACCAGTGACCGTCCCCGAGCCTCCGCCGTCCAGATCTCCGCGTCCTCGACGCCGACGGTCCGGTACAGCGCCCGGGCCCGTTCGCTGTGCTCGATCGCGGATTCGTGCTGGCCGAGTTCGCCGTAGGTGCGGTGCAGGTTCAGGTGCACGACGGCCTGCTCCAGGGGCATGTCGTTGTCCACGAAGATCTTCAGGGCGTCCGACAGCAGCTCACGGGCTTCCTGGTGGGCCCCGAAGAAGTGCCGGGCGCAGCCCAGGCTCCGCAAAGCGTGTGCCTCGCCGACCCGGTCCCCGGTCCTGCGGGCCGAGCGCAGGGACAGGCGCATGACGTCCTGCCAGTCATGGAACCGCCCGCTGCGCTGAAGCCACGACTGCATGCTGAGGGCCAGCTGCCAGGGGACGATGGCCGAGTCGAGGTCTCCCGCGACGCGTACCGCTTCGTGGAGCATCTCGTGGTTGTCGTCGAACCACCGGACGGCCTCGTCGAACGTGCCGGGCCGTTCCGGAACGACACCGACGCCGGCCGGGGGCGGCGCGGCCAGGGAGCCCTTCGGCCTGAGCACCGCCATGGCGTGCAGGCTGCTGTGCAGGTAGTGCTGGAGCAGCCGGGTGACGGCGGCGCGCCGGTCCGCCTCGGACTCCTCGGCCAGGAACAGCTCCTGCGCGTACGCCTTGACGAGGACGTGCGAGGTGAAGCGCCCCCGGTCGTCCTCGTCGAGCAGTGCCGCGTCGGCGAGTTCCGCGAGCAGGGCACGAACGACCAGCGGCGGAGTGCCGGCCAGGCTGGCACATGCCTCGGCGGTGATGCCGGGGGAGAGGGCGGCGGAGAACAGGCGGAAGAGCCGGGCCGCGTCCGGGCTGAGCTGGCGGTACGACCAGCCGAAGGCGGCCCGGGGATCGCGGACTCCACGGCCGCCGGGGAAGGACGCGAGCCGCTGTGTGCCGTCGCGCAGCTCGCTGGCCAGGGCCGCGAGGGACAGGCGGGGGCGGGCACTCAACCGGCCGCCCAGAATCGCCAGAGCCAGCGGCAGACGCCCACACAGCTCGATGATCTCGTCCAGGGCGTCGCCGGGCGCGGCGACGTCCGCGGCGGATCGGCCCGGCATGCGCTCGATCCGGCGCCTGAGCAGCGCACGGGCGGTCGGCATGTCCGGCGGGTCGAGGTGCAGCAGGTAGGCCCCGTCGAGAGCGGCGAGCCCGACGAGGGGCTTGCGGCTGGTCACCAGCACCAGACTCTCCGCCGAGTTCGGCAGCAGGGGGCGCACCTGGGTGAAGTCCTGAACGTTGTCCAGGAGGATCAGGATGCGCTGCCCCGCGGTCAGACTGCGCCACGTCCCGACGAGTGCCTCAAGCGTCTCCGGCATGCTCGACACCCGGACACCCTGGGACGACAGCAGCGAGCGCAGGGCCTCCCCGGCCGACATCGCGGCGTCCTCGGCGTCGTGACCGCGGAGATCCAGGCAGAACTGGCCGTCGACGAACTCGGGGGCGACCCGGTGGGCGAAGTGCGTGGCCAGCGTCGACTTGCCGACGCCGCCCATGCCGTCCAGGGCCACGACCAGTGGGCCGGTCCGAGCACTGTCACACGTCGTGAGCCACTCGTTGAGCGTCGCGAGTTCCTCGGTGCGGCCGACGAAGATCGGGAGGTCGGGTGGCAGCTGCGCCGGCCGTGTCAGCGGTGCGGGGGTGCCGGCCGCGGTGTCCGCGGGTGCGACGCCGGTGACGCCGGCCGTGACGGCCGGCGTCACCGTCTGACCCAGCACCTGCCGTTGCACCCTCTGCAGGCATTCGCCGGGGTCGAGGCCCAGGTCCTCGGCGAGGCGGGCACGGACCGTCTCGAACACCGACAGGGCCTCCGCCTGCTGCCCGGCGGCGGCCAGCGTGTAGATCCGGCTCGCCTGCACCTGCTCGTTCAACGGCGCGATGGACGCGGCCAGCCGCAGGGGTGGCAGCACCCGGGCCGGCTGACCGAGCGTCACCGCGAGATCGGCCGCCACTCCGCACACGTCGAGGAGCTCCTCGTCGAGGGCAGCGAAGATCGACGTCGCGGCCGGCCCGTACGCCAGCGCGTCACTCGAGGAGCCACGCCACAGGCAGAGCGCGTCGACGTAGAGGTCCAGGGCCTCCTCGCGGCGCTCCTCGGCGAGACTCGCCCTGGCGGCCCCGGCCAACTCCCGGAACGTCAACAGATCCACCATGCCGGTGCCTGCGGTCAACAGGTAGCCGTTGCCGTGACGCCGCAGGTACGAGCCGGTCTGCCGGACGGAGAGCGTGGGCTCCATCAGCCGCCGCAGGGCACCCACGTACTTGTGGATGACGTTGCGGGCGGCGGCCGGAGCCCCGTTGCCCCAGATGAGTTCGATCAGGCTGTCCGTGCTGATCGGTCGCCCCGCCCTGGCGAGCAGGAGTGCCAGCAGCAGGCGCTGCTGCTGCGGGCCGGGGTTCACCTCGATGCCGTCTCGCCAGAACCGGAGCGGACCGAGGATCTGGAAGCGCAGATTGTCGCTCGTGGCCTGCCCGCTCACCCGGTCGGTGCGGGGCGTGCTGGTCGGTCTGGGCAATTGCGTGGTCCTTTTCCGGTATTCGTGCGCCCTGCCGCGTGGTGCCGCGCTCGCCCGTCCGGCGGGCAAGTCTAGAAGCCTCGCTTCCCGCAGCCAGACAAGGGTACGCTCGGCGACCTGCCGCCAACCCTCGTCGAGGACCAGGCTGTGCCCACGGTCGTCGTACAGGTGGAAGTCGGTCACCGCCGGCGAGTCGGAGTAGAGGCGGTACGCCTTGCGGGCGACGGAACCCGGGACGGTGTGATCCTTGTCCGCCCCGATGAGCAGCGGTCCCGGTCGCCGCGTGCGGTGTCCACCTGCGCGGGCGACGACGGGTCCTTCTTCGCCGACGCCACCTCGAACAACGGCCGACCCGGGCCGGGGATCGTCCACCGACGGTGGAGTTCGTCGGATTCCTCCCGGGAGATGGCGTTGCCGAACCCGTACCGGAACTGTCGCTGGATCAGGCTGACCGGGCCGGTCCGGTTCTTTCTGCGCGACAGGACGGGGAACGCGCTGCGCAGCTGGCTCAGCGGGACGAGGCCGCCGATCGACCCGACGGGCACGTCCCCGGTCGCGTTGGAGAACAGAAACGTCCGGCGGTCCAGAACGCCGACGGCGTCCGGCCCCAACTCCGGTGGCAGGTTGCGCACCGTCTCGCTCGGTATGTCACTCCGACGCGTCAGGTGCGGCATCGGATCGGCCGGGGTAGGCCGGCGAGCATCGTTCGCCACGGCACACCTTCCGATGAGCGAGAACGAGCGGAGTGCGAGTGCTGCGCGACTCACCGTAACCCTGGCCGCTCGCTCCGGGCGGCGGAACCGTCCAGTCCCGGTCGCTCGGCCCCGGGACGGGGGACCGGCGTGGCCCCCGCCGCTGGAGGAGAGAAGGGGCCACGCCGGAGATCGTGACGAGAGTGAGGCTAGTGCCGAGTTGTGGAGGAACTCTTTCCGGACAGGTAATGCCGCCGCCGCTCCGGCTCGAACTTTTCGATGGCGTAGCGCAGCATGACCCGGGGCATGACCCGGTGCCGTCCGGCCAGGAATTCCTCCTCCGCCGTCCGGTCCCGGTTGCCGACCTCGCGCAGCATCCAGCCCACCGCCTTCTGAACGAGGTCGTGCGGGTCGTGAAGGAGCTGGTCAGCGAGCCGGAACGTCCACCGGAAGTCACCGGCCCTGATGAACGCGAACGTCGCCATGATGGCGATGCGTCGATCCCACACCAGGGCGGACCCGGCCAGCCGGTCCAGGACACTCCGGTCCTTGTCGAGCAGCCAGGGGCCGACGATGTACGGCGCGGACGAGTCCACCAGATCCCAGTTGTTGATGTGGGCGGTGTTGGCCAGCACGAGGCGGAAGATCCGGTCTCGCTCCTCCTCGTCGCCCTTGGCGTACTTGCGCACCAGGATGAGCAGCGACGTCAGCCTCTCCTCGTGTACGCCGCCGCGGAGCAGGTCGGCCGTGTCGACCAGGGAGAGGTCGCGCCAGTACCGGGCGGCGACCCTGCGTTGGTCCGGCACCCGGACACCGATGGTCCGGTCGCCCTCGCCGTAGCCGCCCGGGGTCATCTGCAGGAACCGGCTCGACGCCTCGGCGCGAAGTGGGTCGGCGAGGCGGGCGAGCTCCCGGCGGACGTCGGCGGTGGTGGCCATGATTACGCAACCTATCGCGACTCCCGCCGCTCGGGCCGCCGTCGTTCAGGTGCGCGGAAGGCGGCCCGAGCGCCAGGTGTCGCCGTGCTCAGCTCCGCAGAGCCCACTGCTGGTTCTGTTGCCCGTTGCACGACCAGAGGATGAGTTTGGTGCCGTTGGCGGTGGCGGCGCCGTTGGCGTCGAGACAGAGTCCGGATTGGACGCCGGAGATGGTGCCGTTGGAGTTGAGGTTCCACTGCTGGTTGGTGCCGCCGTGACAGTCCCAGATGATGGCCTGGGTGCCGTTGGTGGTGCCCTGTCCGCTGGCGTCGAGGCACTTGTTGCCGTAGACCTGGAGTTGCTTGGCGGCGGTGTAGGTCCAGCGTTGGGCGGTGCTGGTGATGCAGTCCCAGAGTTGGACCTGGGTGCCGTTGGTGGTGGTGCCGTTGGGAACGTCGATGCAGCGGTTGGACTGCGCGCCGACGATCTGCACGTTCTGTTGCGGCGTGCTCCCGCCGGCCGGCGCGTATCCGGCGGCGGCGATGTTGGCCTGTACGGCGTTCTCGGTGGCGGCCGTCGGGTAGCCCGAGGTCAGCACCCCCTCGTAGAAGGTGCCGCGGCCCGTGATGCTGTTGTCGCCGCCGATGCCGAGCAGGATCGCCCCCTCCTTCTTCATCGGGTGGTAGCCATTGGGACGTGGCCCGTCGAAGTAGGTCGTGAGGCCGCCGGACTGTGCGTTTCCGCCCCGGATCGCCCAGTGGTTCGGCTCGCCCTTGACCATCGCCGTCACGAAACGGTGATTGACGGGCGCGATGTTGTTGTATCCCGCGTTCACGCCGGAGAAGAGGCCCCATTCCAGATCGGCCATGATCCACGGGCCGGCGCCGGCGCCGTAGCCCCACTGCTTGTTGGCGCCGAAGTAGACGGTCTCCATGATCGCGGGCGAGTCGGCCTGGCCGTCGGTCTGGGCGTTGCCGTAGTCGAAGCAGCACCACTGGTTGTAGTGCGTGCCGTCGACGACGGCGTAGATGCCCTCGGGCTGGTCGCCGGTCGCGACACCGTTGGTGGTGTTGTTGCGGTAGCCGGTGCCGGGGGCGATGTAGACGCCGTACGCCTTCTGGCCACCGACGGTGATCGGGGCCGCCTTGGCATCGGCGAGGTTGTCGTATCCGCCGGCGGCGGGACCGGGGAAGTGACCGGGCGGTGCCTGGGTGAGCCGGTTGTTGCGGCCGGACTGGTCGTAGATGATCGTGATGACGCAGGTGGTGCTGGCGCAGAACGAGTCCTGGGTGGCGGCGTTGGCGTAGCCGCCCGCGCTGAGCACGCCGACGTCGCGGGTGGTGTTGTCCGACGAGCGGCGGACCTGGTAGAGCGGGCCGTTGTACGCGCCGTAGAGCGCGCGGGTGGTGCTGTGCGCGGCCACGCACGGGGTGCCGCCGGAGGCGTAGATGTCACACGGTCCCGTGCCGGCGGCCAGGGCTCCCGGCGCGCCCGAGGTCACGTACGCCCCGGCGCCGACGACCAGGCCCAGCATGGTCCCCGCGGTGGCCAGGAGGCGGCTCACTCTCCTCTTCACGGTCATCGAATCCTTTCGGTGGTGGTGATGACGTCACGACGACGTAACACGTCATACCTATAAGATTAATGCCCATCAATGGAGCTGGCTAGCCGTCCTGGGTGCGGACCTGGCCGAGTGGCGAGATCGCCGAAATCCGGCCGGGTCAATTGCTCGTCCGAGGACCGAATTCAGGACGGTTATGCTCGGGAGGAAGCGTGGCGCGTCCCCGTCTCGGGGCAAGAATCGATTCGAGGGCGACGGATGAACATCGGGGAGATCGCCCGCCGGGCGGGAGTGTCCCGCAGCACCGTCTCCTACGTGCTGAGCGGCAAACGGACGGTGTCGGAGGCGACCCGGCAACGGATCCAGGCGGTCATCGACGAGCTGGACTACCGGCCGAACGCGAGCGCCCGCGCTCTGAAGGAGGGGCGCACCCGCACCCTCGGGCTGGTGATCCCTCCGGCCAGCCAGCGGTTGACCGACATGCAGTTGGGCTTCGTCGCCAGCGTCGTCGAGGCGGCCGCTCGCCATGATCTCGACGTGCTGCTGTCCCCGTCCGGTGGCGACCACGACCGGTCGTTCGAGCGGATCGTCACCGGCCGTCGCGTGGACGGTGTCGTCCTGATGGAGATCCGGTTGGAGGACGACCGGGTGACCCGGCTGGCCAGGGCGGGTCTGCCGTTCGTCACGATCGGTCGGATCGCCGACCCGCACGCAATGAGTTGGATCGACATCGACTACGCCGGTCTGATCGCCCGGTGCGTGCACCACCTGGCCGATCTCGGGCACCGGCACGTGGCCCTGGTCAACCGCTCCGCCGAACTGGTGGCCGCGGGCTACGGCCCCAGCCATCGCGCGCTGGCCGGTTTCCGGGCGGCCGTACTGGAACGCGGCCTGACCGGCGTCGACGTCTGCTGCGGTGACGACACGACCTCCGGCGAGACGTGTGTGGAGCAGTTGCTCGCGACGCACCCGGACGTCACGGCGGTGGCCACCATCAACGAGGCCGCGTTGCCCGGCATGCAACGTGCGCTGACCGGCGCCGGGCTGGCCGTACCTGCGGACTTCTCCGTCACCGGGGTGGCCGCGCAGCACTGGGCGGAGGACTTCCGCCCGCCGTTGACCGCCGCGGACGTGCCGATGCGCGAGATGGGCGCCGAGGCGGTGGCGCTGCTGCTGGAGATCATCGCCGCTCCCGGGGCGGTGCCACGCCACCGCCTCTACAGCCCGCCCGTCTCCCTGCGCTCCAGCACCGGTCCGGTCCGGGCCCGCCGGTCCGGTCCGGTCACCCACCCCTGACCCGCCGCTCCTCCTGAGCAGCGGCGAGGATGAGGTAGCTGCTGGCGGTCCAGGTGTACGCGCGGTCACGGAGCCCGGCACCGGTCTCCGCGTCGAAGTTCTCCGCGAAGCCGGACTTCTCGCACAGCGCGAGGAACCGTTGGCTGATGTCGTCGGCGATACCGGTGTACCCGGCCCGGCGCAGGCCGTCCTCGACCAGCACCGTCGAGGGCGCCCAGATCGGGCCCCGCCAGTAGCCGTCGGCGACGTAATGTGCCGAGTCCGTCGGTTCGGTGGCCAACCCGTGCGTGGTCAGGTGCGCGTCGATGCCCCGGGCCAGTGCGTCGGCGACCGGGGCGGGCAGGTCCGCCCCGAGTGCGACCGGCATCAGGTCGAGCAGGCTGCGGCTCGCTCGCCGCCGGCCGGTGTGCGGGCTGCGGGCGGTGAAGCGTTCACCGTCCCACAGGTCCCGGAGCATGGCCGTGCGGATCCGCTCCGCCTCCCGGGACCACCGGTCGGCCGGCTCGCCCAACTCGGTGGCGAGATCGGCCAGGCAGCCGAGCTGCGAGACCAGGAACGCGGCGAGGTCGGCCGTCTCGAGGACCCGCTCGTCGTCGAAGGTGGTCGCGTTGTCCCAGCCGCTGTCGTTGCCGTGCTGATAGTGCGGCAGGTCGTGGCCGGGGGCTCGGCGCGCGTCGAGCCAGAACCCGGTCCAGCGCGCCAGCCGGTCGTACGTCTGCGCCAGCGCCGCCCGGTCCGGCGGCTGGGGGAGGCGTCGGCGCAGGTGACGTAGCGCCCAGCCGTGGATGGGCGGCTTGACGTAGTTGTGCAGAACCTCCGAGTGGGTGACCGAGTCGGGCAGGGCACCGGAGGCGTCCTGGTGGTCGAAGGGCAGCTGGAACTGGTGCCAGGCCAGTTCCGGATCGGCGGCCGCCAGGGCGATCGCGTTGAAGCAGTGGTCCCAGCTCCACACCTTGTCCATCCAGTGCTTCGACATCAGGACCGCCGGTCGGGTGACGAAGCCCGCCGGGGCGACGGTGGCCGACCACAGCACGTACGCGGCCAGTTCGGCCGACGGGGTGTCCGTGCCGCGCCACGGCGCGACCGCGTCGACGAACGCGGTGAACTCGCTGCTGCGGTCGTGGCGCAGCTGATCGAAGGTGACCGACGCGGTGTACGGGCGGCGGGCGGTGGCGTACTCCTCGATCGCGATCTCCCAGGGCTGGTCGCCCGGCAGGTCCAGGAACCGGTCCGCGCTGCCGAGCGCCTCCACGCCCCCGCTTCGACGCACAGCGCCGTCGAGCACCGTGATCCGGTAGCGGCGTCCCGTCTCGTACGAGGTGAACACGTGCGCGCCGTCGACCGGGTCGAGGTAGAGGTAGGTGCCGCTGAACGGGGTGAGGGTGTTCGCGGCCGCGGCTACCCGCAGGCCGAGCCGGCGACCCCGGATCCGCAGGGTGTCCGGTCCGTCGTAGACGGCCTCGATCCGGCCGGGACCGGTCCGCCAGGTCAGCAGCGCGGGTGTGGCGACGACGGTGGTGCCGGCGACCTCGGGGGAGAGGCGCAGGACGGGGTGCAACCCGGTCTGGTGGGAGACCAGGTGCAGGTCGTCGGCGTACGTCTTCTCGGCTACCACCGGGGAGATGTTGAGCCAGGAGCCGCGGTAGCTGAACGGGATGTCCTGGATGGAGAACTCCGGACCGGACGGGGCGACGGTCATGGGTGGCGGTTGCCTTTCTGGTGCGGTTGGTCAGTCCTTGACGGCGCCGGCGGTGACGCCCATCGAGACGTACCGCTGGGCCAGGACCAGCAGCACGGCGGCGGGGATGGAGGCGACGACGGCGGTGGCCATGATGGCGTTCCACTGCTGGTTGTTGTTGCCGATGTAGTGGTAGATGCCGAGGGTGATCGGCTGGTGGTCACCACCACCGGCCAGGGTCGAGGCGAAGATGAAGTCCGACCAGGACCACAGGAACGCGAACAGGGCCACCGTGACGATCGAGTTGCGGCTGACCGGCAGCACGACCGACCAGAAGGTGCGCAGCCGGCCAGCGCCGTCGACCACCGCCGCCTGGAGCAGTTCGTCGGGGATTCCGGACATGAAGGCCGTGAAGATCAGGACGGCGAACGGCGCCGCCAGTGTCGTGTCGGCCAGGATCAGGCCCGGCAGCGTGTTGAGGACGCCGAGGGTGAGATAGATGGCGTAGAAGCCCATCGCCATGATGATTCCCGGGATCATCTGAGCGATCAGCAGGACGAAGCTCAGCGTCGGGCCGCCGGGTGGCCGCAGTTTCGCCAGCGCGTATCCGGCGGGGGCGGCCAGCGCCACGGTCAACGCCACCGTGCCGAGGCCGACCAGGAAGCTGGTGCCGAGGTACGGCAGCTGCTGGTCGAGCACGGCCCGGTAGCCGTCCAGCGTGCCGTTGGTCGGGACCAGGTGCGGAGGGCTGGCCCGCATGTCCTGGTCCCGGGTGAACGACACGTTGATCATCCAGTAGACGGGGAAGAGCATCAGCCCGGTCAGCACCAGGCCGACGGCGGTCTTCCACCAGACCCGGGGTGTGGAGGTGGTCATCGCAGGTGCTGCCTCCGCTCGATCCGGATGTAGATGAGCCCGGCGATCAGGGCCAGCACGATGAGCAGGTTGCCGATGGCCGCACCCGGACCGAACTCGGGCAGCAGGTTGCCGAAGCCGAGTCGGTACGACCAGGTGGCGAGCGTGGCGGAGGATCCGGTCGGGCCGCCCCTGGTCATGATCCAGATGATGTCGAAGACCTTCAGCGTGTAGATCAACCCCAGCAGCAGCGTGATCGCGGAGACGGGGCGCAGCAACGGGAAGGTGATGGACCGGAATCGCTGCCAGCCGGTCGCTCCGTCGAGCGCGGACGCCTCGTACACCTCGGTCGGGATCGCCTGGAGGCCGCTGTAGAGCACCACCAGGTTGAACGGGATACCGATCCAGATGTTGGCGATGATGACCGAGGTGAGCGACCAGCCCGGCGAGGTGAGCCAGTTGACCGGGTCGATCCCGACGACGCCCAGCGCGGCGTTGACCAGCCCCGAGTCGCTGTTGAGTAGCCACGACCAGGTCGACGCCGAGACGATCAGCGGCAGCAGCCACGGTACGAGGATCAGCGCGCGCAGGGTGCCCGACAGCGGGAAGTGCTGGTGGAAGAAGAGCGCCAGTGCCATGCCGATGGTGAACTGGGCGGCGAGCGAGGCGGCGGTGAAGACCACGGTGTGCGTCACCGTCGGCCAGAAGGTCGGGTCGGCCAGGACCGTGCGGTAGTTGTCCAGGCCGGCGAAGGGTGCGCCGCCCTGAACGAACGATCGGACGGTGTACTCGCGCAGGCTCAGCTCGACGTTGCGATAGAGCGGGTAGGCGTAGAAGGCCAGCAGGTAGACGGTCACCGGGGTCAGGAAGCCCCACGCCGCCCATCGGCGGGGTCGGCGGGCGCGGGACCGGGGAGGCCCGGCGGGGGCGGCGCTGGCCGCCGCACCGGTGTCCCGTGCGGTGGTGGAGGTCCGTGTGGTGGCGGGCATGGTGTGGGTTCGGCGCGCTTACCGGGTGGCGGCCGCGGCCTGCGCGGCCTTCAGCGCCTCCTGCGGTGACGTCCCACCGCTGAGGGCCGACTGGACCGCGGTCCAGAGAGCCTCGGAGATCTTCGGATACTTCGTGCCGAGGTTGTCACCGGTACGGCCCTTGGCTGCCCGGACCGCCTCCACCCAGACCTTGAGCTTGGGGTCGGTGGCGGCCTGGCGATCCTGGACGGCGGCCACGGGCGCGACGTAGGAGAGTGTGGTGTCGGTGGTGAGCAGGTTGTCGGCGCTGGGCAGGCAGGCGACCAGCTTCTGCGACGTGGCGTACCGGTCGGTCTTGTCCTGCACCGGGATGGAGACGAACTCGCCGCCGGTCGGTGCCGGCGCGGGGCCGCCCGCGCTGGCCGGGATCGCGATGGTGCCGTACGCGAAGCCGAGCTTCTCCGCGTTGGCCAGCTGCCAGGTGCCGTTCTCGGCGAACGCGTAGTCGCCGGTGGCGAACTCCTGCCAACTCGTGGTCTGGGTGTTGTTGATGACCGAGTTGGGGGCGTGACCCTGCTTGAGCCAGTCGGTCCAGAGTGTCAGGGCGGCCACCGCCTGCGGTGAGTCCAGACCGGTGAGCTGTGCTCCGGATCCCCAGAACCAGGGCAGGAACTGGAAGCTGCCCTCCTCGGTGCCGATCGCGGAGAAGGTGATGCCCTTCCTGCCCCTGGCCTTGACCGTGGTCAGCGCCGCGTTCAACGCTGCCCAGTCCGTGATCGCCGTCGGGTCGACGCCCGCGGCGGTCAGCAGGTCCTTGTTGTAGTAGAGGGCGAGGGTGTTCGCTCCGATCGGCACGCCGTACGTCTTACCCTCGCGCTGGCCGGCGCCGAGCAGGTTCGTCGCCATGCTCGACACGTCCAGTTTGTTCTCATCGGTGGTGGTGAGCGCGCCGGCCTCGGCCAGTGTCGAGATCACCGGGTTGTCCACGATCAGCACGTCCGGCGAGTTTCCCTGCTGGGCGGCGAGCAGCGCCTTGTTGGTCAGGTCGGTGGTGTCGTAGCCGGTCCGCTCGACCGTCACTCCCGCCGAGGTGCCGCACCTCTTGAGCAGCGCGACCCATTCGGAGTCGTCGGCGAACTGCGGGTACGGATCCCAGACGACGTAGGCGCCGCCACCGTCGGAGGACCCGCCGCCGGACGACGAGCAGGCGGCCCCGGCCACCGCGGAGAGAGCTATCACGGCGACGGCGGCCAGGCGCCGTCGACGGCTGATTCCGGTCATCTGCTGCCTCACTTCAAGTCGATCGTCAGGTGGGTGTGTGGGTGGTGACCGCGGGCCGGACGAGGTACGGCCATGGGGCGAATCGATTCGACGAATCGGTTCGCCCGAAGATAGGACCGTCTATGGTCGGCGGTCAAGGGGTGATCAGCTGCGGAGACGTAACGCCGGGAAACACCAGCTTTACCGCGGCGTCACTTCATTGACATGGTTCAGTGTCCGGCCCTACGATCCCTGCGAATCGATTCGCAAGCGCAGCCTCCGGAGAGCGTCCCCCACGCCCCACCAAGGAGCCGCCCGTGAAAACCCCGTCCCGCGGCAGGTCAGGACGAGCCCGTTCGCTCGTCGCCCGACTCGTGGTCGGCCTGCTCGCCGCCGCCAGCGCCGTAACCGTCGCCGCGCCCGCCGCCCGGGCCGCCGACGAATCCATCAGCGTCAACTTCTCCACGACCAGCGGTACGCCGACCTATCGCGCGTCCGGCTGGATCTACGGCATGACCGAGAACGCCAGCGGTCCGGCCGACCACTTCTACCGGGACGTCAAGTTCCAGTACATGCGCGCCGGCGGGGCGCAACTGCCCGGCAGCGGCTGGGTCGGCGGGAGCTACGACCGTCGGTGGAACTCCACGCTCGCCCAGGCTCGCCGGACCGTCGCCCTGGGCGGCCAGTTCATCATCCTGCCGCACGACCTGTGGGGCGCGGACGGCGCCGGGATCTCCCGCTTCCCCGGCGACAACGGCAACTGGACCGACTACGACAACTTCCTGACCCGCCTCATCGCCGACGTCCGGGCGTCCGGGCTGTCCGTGCAGTGGGACATCTGGAACGAACCCAACATCACGATCTTCTGGAACCGGCCGATCTCGCAGTACCTCGAACTGTGGCGCCGCACCCACCAGCGCATCCGGGCGGAGTTCCCCAACCAGCTCATCGTCGGGCCGAGCTGCGCCTGCGTGCCGTCGACCACGCACACCTTCTGGAACCAGTACCTGGACTTCGTCCGCTCGACCAACACGGTGCCGGACATCATCAGCTGGCACTCGCTGCCCGGTGACCCGGTCGCCAACGTCGCGGCCGCCAACGCCACCCTCGACCCGCGCGGCATCGCCCACCCCCGGCCGTACCAGATCAACGAGTACGGCGCGCCCGACGAACAGAACCCCGCCGACGGCGCCTGGTACATCGCCCGGCTGGAGCGGGCGCGCGCGGACGGCCTGCGGGCGAACTGGGCCAGCGGCGGCAGCCTGCACAACGACCTCGGCAACCTGCTGGTCCGCAACTCGGCCGGCGTGCACCAGCCGAAGGGGGAGTGGTGGGCCTACCGCTACTACGCCTCCCAGACCGGGCAGACCGCGTCGGTGACCGCCAGCCAGTCGTACGACGCGTACGCCACGAAGGCGACCGGCGTAGCGAAGGTCCTCGTCGGCGGTGGTCGTACCACCGGGAACCTGACCGTCAACCTGCAGCGCCTGGACACCACGAGCGGCATCGTGCAGAACAACCAGGTCCGGGTGCTCACCCAGCGCATCCCGCACAATGGCGGTGGCGCCGTGCAGGGGCCGATCACGGTCTCGAACAGCGTCGTCACGCTCGCGAACAACACCGCCACCGTGACGCTGCCGTACGCCAACCCGACCGACACCTACACCGTCACCCTGCTGCCGCCCTCGGACGGGAGCTTCCAGTCGGTGGCGGTGGCCCAGCACTCGCAGCAGTGTCTGGACAACCCCGGCCTGAGCACCGTCGACGGCACCGTGCAGCAGCAGTACCACTGCGAGGGCGGCGACCAGCAGCTCTGGAACTTCCGGCCGGTCGCCGGCGTGGCCAACACGTACACGGTGGTCAACCAGCAGAGCGGCAAGTGCCTCGACGTCAGCGGCGTGTCCACCGCTGACGGCGCGGCCGTGCACCAGTGGACCTGCCTGAACGGCCTCAACCAGCAGTTCACCCTCCGCAGGGTGACCTACTCCGGCAACGACTCGCACGACTATCAGCTCGTCGCCCGGCACAGCGGCAAGTGCGTCGACGTCAGCACGATCTCCACCGCGCCACGCGCGCCGATCCACCAGTGGACCTGCAACGCGGTCGGCCAGGGCAACCCGTTGAACCAGACGTGGCGGATCCTGGGCCGATAGGCCCCGCAGGGGAGGCGCCGGCGCTGGCAGCCCGCACACGACCAGCGCCGGCACCGCCTAAGCCATTCGTTGACTTCAATGTGAGCGTGAACATACGATCGCTGCGAATCGATTCGTCGCCCCCACCACCGCCCGTGGCGCGTCGACAAGCCCCCGCGCTTCCACGACCCCGAGGAGCAACCTCGTGCGAACCCCGTCCCCCGGCGGGCCAGGAAAGGCCCGCGAACCCATCCCGAGGCGCCAACGCGCCCGACGCCTGACCGCTCTGGCGGGTGCCCTGGTCGGCGTCCTCGCCGGCATCGGCGCCGCCCCCGGTGCCCTGGCGCCGACCGCCGAGGCCGCGCCGATGGCGGCCGCCATCGAGCCCGGGCGCAGCACCCCGATCATCGGTACCGCGTCCGGCCGCTGCCTCGAAGTGCCCAACTCCAGCTCCACCAACGGCACCCAGACGCAACTCTGGGACTGCAACAGCGCTGCCGGCCAGACCTGGACCTGGACGTCGAGCAGGCAGCTCACGGTGTACGGCAACAAGTGTCTGGACGCCTCGGGCCGAGGCACCACCAACGGCACGCAGGCGATCATCTGGGACTGCAACGGCCAGACCAACCAGCAGTGGAACGTCAACAGCAACGGCACCATCACCGGCGTGCAGTCCGGGCTCTGCCTCGACGCCAACGGCGCCGCCACCGCGAACGGCACCAAGGTCATCCTCTGGGCCTGCAACGGCGGCAGCAACCAGCAGTGGGCCTCGCCGACCACCACCGCGCCGCCGACCAACCCGCCGACCGGTGCGCGTCCGTGCGACATCTACGCCTCCGGCGGCACCCCGTGCATCGCGGCGCACAGCACGACGCGGGCGCTCTACGAGGCGTACGCGGGCAACCTGTACCAGGTCCGCCGCTCGTCGGACAACACGACCCGCAACATCGGGCTCACGGGTACCGGCGGCACCGCCAACGCGGCGACACAGGACTCGTTCTGCGCCGGCACGACCTGCGTCGTCACGGTCGTCTTCGACCAGTCCGGGCGCGGAAACGACCTCTGGTACCAGGGGTCGAGCGTGGTGCCCGGCTCACCGCAGAGCAGGCCGGCGATCGCCACCTCAGAGTCGCTGACCGTGGGCGGCGCCAAGGCGTACTCGCTCTACATCAACCCCGGCAACAGCTACTGGCGGGACGGACACCTGACCGGGGTGCCGACCGGCGCGGCACCCGAGGGCATGTACATGGTGACCAGCGGCACCCACGTCAACAGCGGCTGCTGCTTCGACTACGGCAACAGCGAGACGACGCGCAAGGCCGACGCCGCCGGGGCGATGGACGCCATCAACTTCGGCACGCAGTGCTGGTTCGGTGGCTGCTCCGGCACCGGACCCTGGGTCCAGGCGGACCTGGAGTGGGGCCTGTTCCCCGGCGGAAGCAGCTCCTGGAACCCGAACCAGCGGGCCTTCACCAGCAAGTTCGTGACCGCGACGCTGAAGAACAACGGCACGAGCCGCTTCGCCATCAAGGGCAGCAACGCCCAGTCCGGCAGCCTCTACACCCTCTGGGACGGCTCACTCCCGCCGGGATACAGCCCGATGAAGAAGCAGGGCGCGATCATCCTGGGCAGTGGCGGTGACTGCTGCAAGCCCGACGGCGGCGCGAACCTGAGCGCCGGCACGTTCTACGAGGGGGCCATGGTCGCCGGCTACCCCACCGACGCCACCGAGAACGCGGTGCAGGCCAACGTGGTCAGCGCCGGCTATCGCTGACCCCGGCCGACCAAGGCGTACGCCGGTCACCACCGCACGCCGGTGGTGGCCGGTGTACGCGCCGCCGGTCAGGAGATCGCGGCCCGCACCAGTGCGACGACCCGCTTCTCCACCTCGGGGCTCCACTTCTGCAGCGCGTACGCCACCGGCCACAGGTCGCCGTCGTCGAGGTTGGCCGTGTCCTGGAATCCCAGCGTCGAGTACCGGTAGTTGAACTTGCCGGAGTCCTGGAAGAAGACGACGATCTTGCCGTCCTCGTTCGCGTAGGCGGGCATCCCGTACCAGGTCTTCGGTGCCAGGTCCGGGGCGGCGGCGGTCACCGTCACGTGCACACGCTCGGCGAGCGCGCGATCCTCCGGCTCCATCTGCGCGATCCGGTCGAGGACCGCCTGCAGCCCGTCGGCCCGCTTGGCGCCCTTCCTGCCCTCGGCGCGCAGCTCGGCGGCGCGCTCCTTCATCGCGGCGCGCTCCTCGGCGGTGAAACCGTCGGACCCGGTCGTCGAAGTCTGTGCGGCCATGCTCGGGCTCCCTCTCGCTGCAAGGCTCGGCGTGATGCCGGCTACCTGGGAAAAGGCTAGGCCCGGCGGCTCTCGGTCGCTTCTTGATTCCTGATCGATCACCGGCCGACCGTCGGCGGCCGGCCCGCCGAAAATGCGCACCCGGGCGGGGCCGTGGATGCGTAGTGTTGCCGGTCGTGATGGATCTTGTGGAGCGGCACACCGTCCTCGCCGTCGTGGTGGGTTCGCGGGCGTACGGGCTGGAGGGCCCGGGCTCCGACGTCGACCGGCGCGGCGTGTACGTCGCCCCGACCCGCGCGTTCTGGCACCTCGACAAGCCGCCCACCCACCTGGACGGGCCGGCGCCGGAACAGTTCTCCTGGGAGTTCGAGCGGTTCTGCGCGCTGGCGTTGCAGGGCAACCCGACAGTGCTGGAGGCGCTCTGGTCCCCGCTGATCGAGTCGGTCACCGCGGACGGGGACCTGCTGCTCGCGCAGCGGCAGGCGTTCCTGTCCCAGCGGCTCGCCCAGACCTACGGCGGTTACGCCCGGGACCAGCTCGACCGGGTGGCCGCACGCCGCGAGCGTACCGGCGAGATCAATCACAAGCAGGCCATGCACATGCTCCGGCTGCTGACCGCCGGGGCGCACGCCCTGCGCACCGGGGAGATCCTGGTCGACGTGCGGCACCTGCGCGACAAGCTGCTCGCGGTGCGGCGGGGCGACCTGGCCTGGACGGCGGTGACCGCCTGGGCCGCGGACCTGTTCGCCGACCTGTCCGACGCCGCCGCCGACAGCATCCTGCCCGAACAACCCGACCGGGACGCCGTGGATCGGCTGCTCGCCGTCGTACGAGAAAGGAACCTGCGGTGACCCTCGACGTGCCGCCGTGGGCCGCGGAGGTCGCCCGCGGGCTGCCCCGCCCCCTGCTGTTCGCCGCGGTCAGCGGCGCGCACCTGTACGGGTTCGCGTCCGTCGACTCGGACCTGGACCTGCGCGCCGCGCACCTGCTGGCGCCGGCGGAGGTCGTCGGTCTGCGCACCGGACCGCAGACGCTGCAACACACCGGCGTGCGCGACGGCGTGGAACTGGACGTGGTCAGTCACGATCTGCTGAAGTTCGCCACCCTGCTGAACAGCCGCAACGGGTACGTCCTGGAGCAGTTGCTGTCCCCAACCTGATGCGCACCGGCCACCTGGAGACGGACCTCAACGTGCTCGGGACCGGTCTGGCATACGTGCCGGACCTCATCGCCGCCAAACGGGAGGCCGAGCACGGGCCGTTCCCCGCGGGCGCCGCGCAGCGACTCGCCGTCGACGTACCCCGACTCCGCGCCGAGCTGGAGGCGGCCCGGGACGCCTCGACGCTGCCCGAGCACGCCGACCCGGCGGCCGTGGCCGCGCTGCACGACCTGGTCGTCCGTACCCGCCTGGGCTGAGCTCGCGTACAGCCCTGGTCGGTCGAGGTCCGAGCAGGGCTGTGCGGTGCTCGCTGTCCGCCTCGGCCGATCGGTGCTCAGATCGTCCAGATCTTCGTCGGACCGGCGCGGGGATGATCCGGTGAGTCATCGCTACGGAGCTGGTAGAGGGTGGCAGCGGTGCCGCGGGTGCCCGGATGGTCCTCGCCCAGCACCCGTTCCTGGTCGGTGAGGAGCTGCTCCAGCAGCCGGATCGCCTCGTCCGGGCGGTTGGCGGCGGCGAGGACGAGCGCGAGAGCGCTGCGGGTGCCGAGCGTGTCGGGGTGATCGTCGCCGAGGACCCGGCGACGGTCGGCGAGCACGCGATGAAGTTCGGTGGCCGCCTCGTCGAGCCGCCCCAGCCGCTGCAGGATGTACGTGAGGTTGTGTCGCGTGGCGAGCGTCGCCGGGTGGTCGTCGCCGAGGACCCGGCGGCGGTCGGCGAGGACCTGCTCGAGCAGGGTGAACGCCTCAGGCAGCCGCCCCTCGTCGGCGATCGCGAGGGCCAGGTTGTTGCGGGACGCGAGCGTGTCCGGATGGTCCTCGCCGAGCACCCGGCGGGATGCGGTGAACACCCGTAGCAGCAGCTCGATCGCCTGTTCGGCGCGGCCGGCCGACTGGTACGCGCGGGCCAGGTTGTTCTGCGAGGCGAGCGTGTCCGGATGCTCGTCGCCGAGCATCCGCCGGTAGACGGAGAGGACGTGCTCGTGCAGGACGATCGCCTCGTCGACCCGCCCCGCCGTCTGGTAGGCCGAGGCCAGGTTGTGCCGGGAGGTCAGCGTGTCCGGGTGCTCGTCGCCGAGCATCCGGCGCCGCCCGGCGACGACCTGCTCGAAGTGGGTGATCGCGGCCGGAACCTGCCCTTGGAACAGCCGGTACGTGGCCGCCTGCTCCACCGCGTACAGCAGGTCGGGGGTGAGGCGCAGAGGTCCCGAGTTGTCGAGCAGCGCGTCGATGTGCGGCAGCAGGAGGTTCCAGCGTGGCCATCCGGCCACGTTGGCGATCGGGTCGGCCGGGATCGCGGACCGTAGGACCGTCGCGGCGAGCGCGGCCGCCCCGGCATCGTCCTCGCCGGACGTCTGCTCCGAGCGGGCGACAGCCTGCACGAGGCGATGCGAGCTGACCAGGCCGTCGGCGCGGTTCACCAGGCTGTACGAGGCCAGCAGCGCCAACGCGTCCCCGAGCGCCGGCCCGGATCGCGTCAACGGCAGCAGGACATCCTCGGGCAACGCGTCGGGCGCCAGCCAGGCGAGCACGCCCCACACCTGGCTGGCCAACGGTGACCGGACCGTCACCGCGCCCATGCTGACCCGCCACACCTGGGCGGCGGTTCGACCCCGCGAACCGCCCTCGCCGGCGTCCGCGGTCACCGTGCCGAACCGGTGAGTCAACAGGTCGTGGTAGTCGTCGAAGCTCATGCCGGCGTGCTGGCCGAGGTAGGCGGCCGCCTGCTCCAGCGCCAACGGATGCCCGCCCAGTTCGTCGGCGAGCCGTCCGGCGCCGTGCTCGTCGTCCAGGCCGGTCAGTCGGGTGAGCATCCGTACGCTCGCCGCACGGTCCAGCGCGTCGAGTCGCACCGAGGTCAGGCCGAGTCGTGCCCACCGGGCCACACCGAGACTGCGGCGGGTGGTGATCACCACCTCGCCCCGGCCGGTGAGCTGGCCGAGCAGCGGCTCCACATCGGTGACGTCCTGGACGTCGTCGAGGATCAGCAGCCAGTCGAGGTTGTTCTGCAACCAGTCCACGGCCCACACCTGCGCGTCGGCGAGTGTCCCGACCGGATGCAGCCGGGTGCTCATCGCCGCGAGGCCCAGGTCGATGTTCTGCGGTGTGTCGGCGGTAATCCACCAGACCACCCGGTACCGGTCGCGAAACGTGTGCGCGTACCGCAGAGCGAGTTCGGTCTTGCCGATGCCGGCGAGTCCGTACACCGCCGCTCGGCCGACAACCGAGTTGCCTCCGGCCCGGAGCAACGCCTCGGCGAGCACTCCGACGTTGCGGCCCTCGAACACGGCCGAGCCGAGTGGCAGATTGTCCACCAACGCCTGCGGGGAGTCGTGTGTCAGCGGCGCGCGGGGAAAGATCGTGACGGTGACGGCCTCCCCGGAGCGCACCACGACCGGTTCGGCGGAGCCGTGCTGGTGGCAGTCACGGACGGCTCGCGGAATTCCGGCGCCCTCGCTCTCCACCAGCTTGTTCCAGCTCAGCACGTGAGCCAGCCAGAAGTTGCGTTGGCGCGACTCGCCGCGCAGCTCACTGAGCGGCTGTCGCTCGCCGTCGGCCAGGTCGGCGCCGCTCCAGACGCCCGGACTGGTCACCTCGATGCGGTCGGAGAAGACCCGGACGTGCACGCACATCTCACGATGCTGATAGTCGCGGTGCACGAGCGCGTTGGCGATGATCTCCCGGACGGCGATCATCGGGTAGCGGTACACCCGCTCGGTGACCGCCCCGTCCGCGGTCGGCGCCTCACCGAGTTGGGCGAGGTCGGCAACGAAGTCGCGTGCCTGCGTGATCTGCTCGGGGATCGTCCCACCCAGGGTGCGCTTGTCCATCGGCGCGTCCTTACCCGGACCGTGGAAATGGGTGCACTGGACGGTGGCGGTGGGCACCACGGCGGTCGGGTCCTCGCCGAACAACAGCGCGCCGGCCCTGGTCAGGCGGCCCTCGCGCATCAACAGGGCGGCCCGCATGAAGTCGGCCGCGGACCCTCGACGCGGCACCGGTCGGCCCACGTCCCTACGCATGGCCGACCGGAAGCGGCTGACCCGCCGCGGGCTGAGGACGGTGGCGGAGGTCGTGCCGTCCAGGAACGGGTGATCCGCCTCGTCGGCAGACGCCGAGAGGCTGCCGGACGACAGTCGCTGTTCCGGAATCTCGTCGGCCGCCGGCACGGGTCTGCGGGCGATCGGCACGTTGCCGAACCCGTCGAACCGGTGCCGAGGCTCCGACGAGCCGTGCAATGCGCCCTGCAGGTACGCGTACAGGTCCGCGAGGTCGACGGCGCCGTCGCCGTCCTTGTCGTCGGCGCCGTGCAGCAGCCCGTTCACCAACGCGCTCGTGAACGGGCTCGGCAGGTCGTCACCATCGGCGTCGGCGGCCGACTCGAACGCGGCGGTGGCGGTGAGGACAAACCGGCCCTTGCCTGCCAACAGCCGCTCAACCGCGACCGGTCCCTTGAACGCGCCGCTGTGACAGCAGTCCAGGACGATCACCTTGGCGCGGGCCACCGAGTCGCCGATGATGTCGTTGAGCGTGTCGTTGGAGACCGCGGTGCCGGGCAGTAGACCGGCCACGGTGTCCCGGGCGCAGAGGTACAGCTTCTGGTTGCGGCTGCGGCCGTGCCCGCTGAAGTAGAAGAGAACCACGTCGTCCGGCTCGGCGTCGCTGAAGAACCGGTTGGCGGCCTCCGCGATCTCGCTGCGGGACGCGTCGAAGAGGATCGTCACCTGTGCGGTGGCGAACATGCCCATCTCGTCGTCGGTCAACGCGGCACCCAGCAGTCGGCCATCGGTACGTGGGCCGTGCAGGGAGTGCAGCCTCGGGTCGGCCTCGTACACGGAGTTGCAGACGAGAAGTGCCCGGTACATCGGCGGCTCCCGGCTCGCGGTTTTCCGACGAGGTCTTACCCTACGGCTACCGGCAGAGCACCGCCGTCAGTCTGGAGGCTCCTCTCGTGCCAGCTAACCGGATCATGCTGCTCCCCGCACTCTCCACGCTCACGCCCGCGGACGAGCCGCTGCAGGCGGCGACCGCCGAGCTGGTCGCCGACCTGCGCGAGGTCGACGGTCTGCGGGTGACCGAGGAGGACACCCCGGCGGTGGGGCAGAAGGGACAGTGGACGGACCTGGTGATCGCGCTCGGCGGACCGAGTGTGGTGGCGGGTGCGGTGACGGTCTTCCGGCTGTGGCTCGGCCGTGACCGGCGCCGGTCGCTCACGCTCACCGCGTGGCGGGCCGGTGCGGACCCGTTGCGGATCGAGATCAGTGGCGACAACGTCGCGGAGCGGACCGTACACGAGGCCGTCCAGCGGTTGCTCGGCGCGACGGACCCGGCGGTGGGCACCTCGCCGGACGACCCGGACGCCGACCCGGACCGGTCGGCCCCGCCGGCGATCACACCCTGACGGCGAGACCTCGGTTCGGCCCTTATCGGGTCCGGCCGTCGACGGCTAGGCTTCGGCGTATGTCCAGCTCGCGATGGCAGGGCCGGGCTGCGAACGTGGCCGTGGTGTTCGTGGTCGGCCTGGTCGCGCTCGTCGGCCTGCTGGTGCAGTCGGAGGGCGTCGACACCACCGCCGACCGGTTGGCGTTGCTGGTCGTGCTGGTCTCGTCCGGTGCGCTGTACCTGCGCCGCCGCCATCCGGTGTGGGTGGGTGTGGCGGCGCTGGCGGCCGTCGGCGCGTACGGTGCGTTGCTGCACCGGCCGGGACCGATCATGCTGGTCTTCGTCGTGGCGCTCTACACCGTGGTCGACGAGGGTCATCTCGCGGTGGCGATCGGGCTCGGGTCCGCCTCGGTGGTCGCCTTCGCCGTCGCGGACGGCGCCGGGCGGGCCGGGCCGACCTCCAACGGGGCGACGCTGCTGCACGCCGGGTGGCTCGTCGCGGTCATCGTCGGTGTCACCCGCAACCGCCGGGCGTACGTCGCGGAGGCGCGGGCCCGGGTGTTCGAGGCGGAACAGGGCATGCGGGAGGAGGCCCGTCGCCGGGCCACCGAGGAGCGGCTGCGCATCGCGCGTGAGGTGCACGACGCGCTCGGCCACCACCTCTCGCTGATCAACGTGCAGGCGAGCGCCGCGCTGCACCGTCCGGATCCCGCCCGGTCCGTGCAGGCGCTCACCGCGATCAAGCAGACGAGCAAGGAGACCCTGCGCGAGTTGCGCGCGACACTGGACGTCCTGCGGCAGGAGAGCGAGACACCCGCCGCGGTGCCCGGCCTGAACCGTCTCGACGAGTTGGTGAGCGTGGCCGCAGGGTCCGGGTTGACGATCCAGGTCGAGGTGACCGAGACCCGGCCGTTGCCGCCGGAGGTCGACCTGGCGGTGTACCGGATCGTCCAGGAGGCGCTCACCAACGTGGCCCGGCACGCGGACGCGTCCGCCGCGCTGGTCCGGGTCCGACCCGATGGGGACGACGTGCTGGTCGAGGTCGACGACGACGGCAGCGGCTCAGCCGGGCCGCCCGGCAACGGGATCCTCGGCATGGGTGAGCGGGCCCGGTCGTTGGGCGGATCGCTGACCGCGTGCCCGGACCCGGACGGCGGCTTCCGGGTGCGCGCCCGCCTTCCGCTGCGCCGCGGCACCGTACCGGCGGGGGTGCCGGCGTGATCCGGGTCCTGCTCGCCGACGACCAGACCCTGGTGCGCGCCGGGTTCCGGTCGATCCTGGAGGGTGAGGACGGCATCGAGGTGGTCGGTGAGGCCGCCGACGGCGCCGAGGCGGTGCGGCAGGCCCGGTGGGTGCGCCCGGACGTCGTCCTCATGGACATCCGGATGCCCGGGCTGGACGGCCTGGCGGCGACCCGCGAGATCGTCGCGAGTTCCGACATTCGCGTGATCATCTTGACGACGTTCGACCTGGACGACTACGTCTACGGCGCGCTGCGCGCCGGCGCGAGTGGGTTTCTGGTGAAGGACACCGAGCCGGCGGAGTTGATCCACGGGGTGCGGGTGGTGGCCCGGGGCGACGCGCTGATCGCACCGTCGATCACCCGCCGGCTGATCTCCGAGTTCGCCGCCCGGGTCCGGCATCCGGACCCGGGCCCGCGGTTGAGCGCGCTCACCGACCGGGAACGCGAGGTCATGGCGCTGGTCGCGGCCGGTCTGTCCAACGACGAGATCGCGGCACGGCTGGTGCTGAGCCCGGCCACCGCGAAGACGCACGTCAGCCGGATCATGACCAAGGCACAGGTCCGCGACCGGGCCCAGTTGGTGATCCTCGCGTACGAGTCGGGGCTGACCGTTCCCGGTTGGCTCACCCGGGACTGACCGCGACCTCGCCGCGGGGGCGGTCAGCCGGCGCGGCGGGCGCGGGCCAACGCCAGCCCGCCGAGCACGATGCCGACCGACCCGACCCCCAGGGCCACGAAGGCGCCGCCTCGACCGTTGCCGGTGCCGATGCCACTGTCGGAGGTCGCCACGACGAGGCCACCGAGGGCGACGCCGACCAGCCCCGCCGTCAGGGCCACGACGGCTCGGAGCCGCGCGTTGCCGGTGCCGGTGCGGGCCAACGCGAGCCCGCCGATGATCACGCCGGCCAGGCCCAGCACGGCGGCCACGGAGGCGCCGAGACGTCCGGCGCTCATGGTCGTGACGCTGGCGGCGGCGAGCAGGTGCGAGTCGTACATGGGGGTTTCCCTTCGCTCACGGACGGTGCCGGTGCAGCGTATGGAGCCGCGGGGTCACCGGTCGTCCGGCCGGAGTTGCCGAAGGGCGTACCACCGGGGTCGTACGCGTCCGACGCGACGCACCACCCCGGTTGTGTCGGTGGCCGCGAGCGAGCGCCGCCGCCGGCCGTACCTCGACCGGCGGCGGCGCGGGCGGGACCGATCAGGAGTACGGGAGCCGGAGCACCGACTGGTTGCCGACGCCCAGCGTGCTGGGGTTGTTGCCGATCGCCGACCAGACCTCCACCCGGACCGTGCCGTTGCTCAGCGTGCCCAACGAGCCGGTGGCCGAGGCGAGGCCGGCGTTCTGGGTGTAGTTCTCGTAGCCGGGGACCGGGTCGGTGGCGAAGTAGCGCCACGTCTCGGTCCGTTCCCAGCTGCCGTTGCCGGTCAGGTCGTAGGAGACCCGCACCTGCACGCCGTTACCGACCGCCGACCCGGCGTCCACGAACAGGTCGAACGTGGTCTGCGCGCCGGAGTAGGCGAGGTTGAGCCCGGTCGCGGTGAAGACCTGCGGGTTGGTGGGCGTACCGTCGTGGTTTCCGTTGGCGGCCGCGACCGTGGTCGTGGCCGCGCCACCGGCGGTGCCCAGACCACCGCCGGGCAGCAGGTACCGCGTCGGGCCGCCGGAGGACGGCGGCGGGTCGGTCGTCGGCGGCGGGTCCGTCGGCGTCGTCGGAGGGACGCCGCCGGCCGCGTTACCGCCACTCCAGGTGTACGCCCCGGTGGTGGCCGTCTTTCCGGCACCCACGGTGAGCGTGGTGCCGTTGGAGAACGTCACCGTGACCGGCGACGCGGTCGGGTTGGACGCCACGTAGGTGCGCGCGCCGTTGCGCGCGAAGACCGCCGACAGGGGGTGGTTGCCGGTGACCGTCGTGTCGACGGTGCCCAGCGCCGCGAGGTTGCGGATCCAGTGGAAGGTGTGTGCCCGGCTCTCCCCCTCCTCGGGTGTGTAGCCGGGGTTCGCCCGCAGGTTCGCCAGCGCCGCGTCGCCGTCGCCGAGGGCCTGGAACTGCCAGAGGATGTCCTGCCACACCGTCGGTTGCCCACCGTTGTTGCGGACGAGTTCGGCGTAGTTGGTCCGCACGTACGCCGGGTTGTTGCCCAGGTACAGGTGTCCGCCGGTGACGGGCAGCAGGTTGATGCCCTGGATCATCTCCGGCTCGCCGCTGAACCAGGTGGCGTACGCGCCGCCGTCGCCCCAGACCATGCCGACCGTCGAGTGCCCGAAGGCGGCGGGGAAGTTCTGGTCGCTGACGTCGAACCAGTACTCCTGGATGGCGGCGGCCTGCGTGGTGTAGAGGAAGACGCCGGCGTCGCGCACGGCGGTGTTGCCGGTGACCTGCCCCCACTGGATGAGGGCGTTGGCGAAGTTCATCCCCTCCGACGAGGACTCCTGGTTGTTGCCGGAGCCGAACGACCCGTGCCCGGACGCCCAGTCGTGCCCGGCGTAGATGTCGAAGTCACGCAGGTAGGGGAAGCGGGTGTCGTCGCGCCGGTAGTTGTTGGCGTCGCGGATCAGCAGGTCGACCATGCCGCCGTAGCGGCTGGTGGCGGCCCACGCCGGATCGAACTTGGCGAGCGTCGCCGCGGCGGCGATGTAGTAGCCGTAGTGGAAGTGGTGGTCGTTGAGCTCCTGGTCGGAGCCGTACGACGCCGGGTAGCCGATCAGGGTGCCCCAGTTGTTGTCGTAGTAGAAGACCTTGCTGGTCTTGCCGCTGGACGCGGTGAACCAGTCGGTGAGCGTGCTGCGGATGGCGTTCAGCGCGCTGTCGCGGGTCGTGGTGTCGTTGACCAGGTCGGCCACCTCGGCGAGGCGGGCGGCCCGGCCCAGGCCCTTGCCCGTCCAGTACGTGTCGCCGCCCCGCTGGTCCATCGGGTTCGAGCGGGCGGCGGCCAGGTGGCCGGTGAGGGTCGCCAGGTCGGCGCCGCTGCCGTCACCGACGGCCGGCAGTTCCGGCAGGACACCCTGGAACTTCATGGCGGTACGGAACTGGTTGATGCCGGTGAGCACCTTCATCCGGCCGCGTGCCGACGGGTAGGTCGGTGTGATCGGGGTGGACCCGCTCAGCGACTTCCACTGGTGCGGGTAGAGGCTGACCACCGTCTGCGTGGCGGTCCCCTCCCGGGCGGTGGTGGTGAACGCGTACGTGGTGGTCAGCCCGCTGGTCGCCGGGTTGTAGGCGGAGGACACCTGGGTGCCGGTGACGTGGGCGTGCGCGTACCGGCCGTAGGTGGTGGCCAGGTCGGCGCGTTCCGTGGCGCTCGGCGTCGGGGGCAGGAGGGCGACGGAGAAGTAGCCCCGACCGGCCAGGGTGGACGTGATCCGGCCGGACGCCACGGTCCAGGTGGCGCCGCTGGGCGCGTACCCGACGTAGTCGTGGCCGTTGACCCGGAAGCCGATGGTGGCACCGCTGGTGGACCAGACCTCCGGGGTGCCGGCGGTGCTGATCTGCGCGTTCCCACCGGTGGTCTGGAAGTACGCGAAGGGCAGCCCGTGGCCGATGGTGGCGCGCATGGTGCGGGTGCCGTCGCTCCAGTAGGGGCTGACCGTCCAGTCGGTCCAACCATCGACCTTGACCAGTGGCGCGGCGAGCCCGGCCACGCCGACCCGGATGTCCTGGACGTACGGGTAGTGGTATTCGCCGACGCCGGTGGCGGTGCCGCTGATGGCGGGTGTGGAGTTGGCGGAGAAGCCGAGGCCGTCGGTGAAGGTGTCGTACGAGACGGGGTGGGCGTGCAGGGGCTCGCTGAAGGCACAGTCGGTGCGCTTCCAGAGCAGTGAGGACCACCAGTCGTTGGTGGGCACCGCGCCGGCGGGGGCGTTGGCGGTGGCGAACTGCCGGGGATTGGTGGACATCGGCCCGCAGCCGGAGGGGAGCGGGCCGACCGGCGTGGTGGTGTAGCTGCCGGCCCCGACGGGGGCCGCCTCGGCGGGGCCGCTGACGGGGATGGTGAGGCCGCCGACGACCAGGGCCAGGGCGGTGGTGACGGCCAGTGCCCATCGGCGGTGGGGGACGGGAGGTTTCATGGTACCTCCATCGCGCGCCGGTGCCGGCGGGGGCCGGGATCGACGCCTGCGTCTGAATTGAGGAGAAGGTCTATCGAGAGAGCGCTCTCTCATCGGGCACGGTAATCGAACGCCGAGATCCCCGTCAATGTGTCCGGCCGGTTGCGTGCTGATGTCGCGATTTGCCGCCGGGCGGCTAACGGCGGGGCGGCGGCGGAGGCGTAGCCGCCCCGGGTCGGGCCGGTGGCCGCGTGCGCGGACCGGTCAGGTCATCCCAGCGGGCCAGCTCATTGGCCACGGCGACACGGACCGGGTCCGGGTTCGCCCAGCTCCAGTTGGGGTGCGCCCGGTTGGTGAGCAGGACGAGCACGCGTCTGCGGGCCGGGTCGACGAGCAGCGAGGTGCCGGTGAAGCCGGTGTGCCCGAAGGTGGTCGGACGACTGAGCCGGCCCATGAACCAGGGCTGGTTGAGCACCACGCCGAGACCGTGGTCGCTGCTGCGACCCGGTCGCTCGGGGTCGACGGCGGGCAGGCCGACGTTGGCGTTGGTCAGCATCCGCCGCACGGTGCTCTCGGCGAGGATCCGCTGCCCGCCGTAGACGCCGCCGTCGAGCAGGAGCTGACCGATGACGGCGACCTCCTGGGCGGTGCTGAAGACGCCGGCGTGCCCGGCGACGCCACCGAGGTGGTTGGCGACGTCGTCGTGCACGATCCCGCGCAGCAGCCCGCGCGACGAGCGGGCGTCGGTGGCCACCATCCGGGCGGCTCGTTCGGCGCTGCTGATCCAGGTGTTCGGCGTGAAGCCGGTCCACCGCAGGCCGAGCGGGTCGGCCAGGTTGGACTTCAGCGCCTGGTCGAGGGTCTGGCCGGTGACCTTCTCGACAAGCTTGCCGGCGACCATCAGGCCGACGCTGGAGTAGCGGAACACCCGGCCGGGCACGGCGCCACTGACCAGCGGGGTGGCCAGCACCGCCTTCCACCTCGCGGCGAGACTGCCGGAGCTGGTGCCGCTGGCGCCCACCGGCAGACCGCTCGTGTGCGTCAGGAGCATCGCCACGGTGACGGCCGACTTGCCGGTGCCGGTGAACTCGGGCAGATAGCTCACCACCGGCGCGTTCAGGTCGAGGCGACCCTTCTCCACCTGCTGCAGCACGAGGATCGACGTGTAGACCTTCGTGATCGACGCCAGGTCGAAGATCGAGTCGGGGCGCATCGGGACCCGCTGCGCGGCCGGCAGGAGCACCGGCCCCGCATCGAAGCGCAGTGCCTCACCGACGGTCGCCTGCGCGCTCGTCTGCCCGCCGGTGAGCTCCAGCGCCACCGCGCCCGCGTACGCCGGGTGCGAGGGATTCTGGCTGGTGGGTTGCAGGTGGACGGTGAGGAGGCCGGTCAGTCGCTGGCTGACCGTTCCCACCGTGCGACCCAGCGGGACGGCGCGCACGGCTCCACCCTGGCCGGCCGTGTCCGTCGACGGGGCCTGCCACGACCCGGCCTGCCCCGCCGGGGACTTCGCCTGGCAGCCGGTGAGCGCTGCGGCGGCGGCGGACAGCCCGAGGCCGAGCATCGAACGACGATGGAAACGCACGGCAGGATCATGTCACCCGATCGGGCGTGACGACAGGGCTTACGCCCCCGCCACGACTCCCGCGCGACGTCAGCGGAGGCCGGCGAAGAGATCGTCCTCGGGCACCGGTGCGCCGGTGGTGTCCCGGACCCGTACGAACGTCTCCATGCCCATCAGCTCGGTGAACCGCTCCTGGCCCAGCTGGAGGAAGAAGATGTTCTCGGTCTGGCTGGCATGCGTCGCCAACGCCTCGAACTTCTGCGCGCCGTACGCACGTGTGTCCACCCAGGTGCTGATCTCGTCGTCGGGCAGACCGAGCTGCGGCTGCGGCTCGTCCGGCTCGGCCCACTCGACGCCCAGCTCCTGCATGATCTTGCCGAACTCCGCGAACGCCGTACGCGGCACGGTGGTCCAGTACACCTTGGCGGGGACGTCGGTCTTCGCGACGGCGGCCATCGTGATCCGGTGGGCCTGAATGTGGTCCGGGTGGCCGTAGAAGCCGTTCTCGTCGTAGGTGACGACGACGTCCGGACGGTACTGCCGGATCAGCTCCGCCAACCGGTCCGCCGCCTCGTCCACCGGTGTGGTCCAGAACGAGCCGGGCAGGTCGTTGGTCGGCCAACCCATCATCCCGGAATCGGCGTACCCGAGCGTCTCCAGGTGCGTGACCTTCAACGCCGCGCAGCTGGCCTCCAGCTCGGCCTGGCGCATCGTCACGACGGCGGCCGGATCGTGGCCCGGATCGCCGGGCTTCACACCGCCCGGGCCGTCACCACACCGCCCGTCGGTGCAGGTCACGAGCACCGTCGTGACCCCCTCCGCCGCGTAGCGGGCCAGGACGCCGCCGGTGCTCGTCGCCTCGTCGTCGGGGTGGGCGTGCACCGCCATCAGGGTCAGGGATTGTTCAGCCATGCCGTCAGCCTACGAGGATCGGTCGGGGGTCGGTGGCCGCCAGCACCACCGGGGCGGTCAGGTGTCGTCCGGGTCGCTGTCGAGGTGCGGCCCGTTAGCGCCGCGCAACCGGTCGACCAGCTGCTCCAGGGCCGTGATCTCGGCGTGCAGCGCCACCCGGCCCTCCCGCGTCAGTCGCAACCAGGTGGCGGGCCGGCGGCCCTCGTACCCCTTGATCACCTGGAGCAGGTTCGCCTGCTCCAGGATCCGCAGATGCCTGTTGAGGTTGCCGTCGGTCAGGCTCAGCTCGTCGCGCAGGGTGGAGAACCGGCACTCCCGCGCCTCGCTGAGCATGGTCAGGATTGCCAGCCGTACGCGCTGGTGCACGGTGTCGTTCAGCGCGAGCGCCGGATGAGGCGGTGGTGACGGGGCGTCAGCCATGGTGGGCGGTCCGCCAGCTCTGCCAACCACGCACCGCCGCGAAGGCGATCAGTGGCAGGGCCATCAGGATGAGCCAGAAGCCCGGCCGCCAGTCGAGCTGGCCGCCGAACGAGTACGACCCGTCCAGCGCTGCGGCGAGGTCACCCGCGAGGACGTCGATGGCCCAGCCGGGCAGGCGGCCCATCGGGAACCACCCGCAGAGCCAGACCGTGAGGGCCGCTATCCATCCACCGGCGACCAGCAGACCTGTGCTGCGCTCGACCCAGCCGAGGGCCACCACCGCCGCCGCGATCGGCAGCAGCGGCGTCAGCAGGCCTGCCAGCCAGAAGTAGTCGGGATTCGTGACCAGGGTGTCGGCCAGCCGCTGTTCCTGTCGGGGCACGGCCGCGAGCACGGCCAGGAGGAGGAGAACGCCGAGGCCGGTGCCGACGAATGGCCGCCAGGCCACCCGCAGGCCCAGTGTGAGCGACCGCCGGTGATACCAGACGCCGATGGCGGCGAACAGCAGCGGCGTGCCGAGGAACCAGAACAGACAGGACGCGAGCGGGCTGCGTTGCTGATCGGGCAGGCCGGCCCAGAACGGGGAATCGGCGGAGATGCCCCCACACGGCCTCTCCTTGTCGGATCGCCCGACACGCTCGTCCGGACGCCCCTACGATCTGGGCTTGTCGAGGGCCGCGAAATCGCAGGCAGACACCGGGAAGAGCGCCGGAAGGGGACTGCGGGGATGGCACTGTTCGACGAGGTGAAGCAGGTCGACGCCGGCGTCCTGACCGTCGGATACGTGGAGGCCGGGCCGTCCGACGGCCCCGCCGTGATCCTCCTGCACGGCTGGCCGTACGACATCCACAGCTTCGTCGATGTCGTACCCCTGCTGGTGGATGCCGGCCACCGGGTGGTCGTGCCGTACCTGCGCGGCTACGGCACGACACGGTTCCGCTCCGCCGACACGATGCGAAACGGCGAGCCGGCGGCCATGGGCCTCGACCTGATCGCCCTCATGGACGCCCTGAGCATCGATACCGCGAAACTCGCCGGCTTCGACTGGGGTGCGCGCACGGCCGACGTGGTGGCCGCGCTGTGGCCCGAGCGCTGCCGGGGTCTGGTCTCGGTGAGCGGCTACCTGATCGACGGGCAGAAGTCGGGCACGGTGCCGCTGCCGCCGAAGGCCGAACTCTCCTGGTGGTACCAGTACTACTTCGCCACCGAGCGCGGCCGGAAGGGCTACGACACGAACCGGCGCGACTTCGCCAGACTGATCTGGCACACCGCCTCACCGAAGTGGACCTTCGACGACGCGACGTTCGAACGCAGCGCGGCGGCCTTCGACAATCCCGACCACGTCGACATCGTGATCCACAACTACCGGTGGCGGCCGGCCCTCGCCGACGGCGAGCCGCAGTACGACGAATGGGAGAAGCGTCTGGCGGCCAAGCCGAAGATCACGGTGCCCAGCATCTCCCTGGAAGGCGACGCCAACGGCGCGCCGCACCTGGACCCCGGCGTCTACGGCAAACAGTTCGCCGGGCAGTACGAGCACCGGACCGTCGGCGGCGGGGTCGGGCACAACCTTCCGCAGGAGGCGCCCCAGGCGTTCGCCGAGGCGGTGCTCGACGTCTGACCTCAGCGCGGAGCCGTCGGCCGTTCGACGCGCACGGGGTCGCCCCGGACCAGTTCGTCGTGGACGCGCCAGCGGGCGGTGACGACAGCGCGCCGGGCCGCCTCGTCGCCGTCCTCGACGCGCTGGCGCAGAAGGCGCAACGCGATGCGACGGTTGAGGCTGAACTGCCGCTCCTCGTCCACCACCACGACGATGCCCGACGGTCGGTGGGTCGCCCGTACCGCGGTGCTGGCCTTGTTCCGGTGCTGACCGCCGGGCCCACCGGTACGGCAGGCCACGATGTCGACGTCCGCCTCCGCGAACGGCGTGGGCGGGGCGTCGCTCTCGGGTGCCCGGGCGGTGACGTACCAGTTCTTCCGGCCGGTGCTCGCCCGGTACGGGCTGGGCGCCTGCCAGCACAGGGTGCCGGTCCACGAGGCGGCGAACGCCTCGGCGTGCGCGCCGGAGATCCGGATCAGCACCGACCGGTAGGTGCCGGGCCGCTCACCCGGCACGGCCTCGACCTGCTGAACCGTCAACCCCTGACGGTCGGCGTCGGTACGCAGACGGTGCAGCAGCCGGGCCACCGCCCACGCGCACTCCTGCGGCCCACGACCGGCGGACAGCAACAGGTACGTGCTCACGACCGGCCCCGCCCGCGCCGCCGGTCCCGCCGCTCGGGCCGGGGCACGGACCCCAGGTCGGGCGTCTTGTAGGTCACCAGGGGCGTCGTGCTGAGCACCGGAGTGGCCAGGTCGTGCGCGACGAGATCGGCGATCACCCGCTCGATGCGCTTGTACGCCGTCGGCGCCTCCTCGAAGAGCAACTGCCGGTCGCCGCACACCACCAGCGAGCCCACCGGCGTACGACGCAGCTCCTCGACCGTGTGCTTGGCCCGGCCCCGGCGCAGCGCGTCGGCGCGCGACATCTTGCGGCCCGCGCCGTGCGCCACCGAATGGTTGGCCTCCGCCCCGGCGTGGGCGGCCACGAGATAGGAGGCGGTGCCCCGGGTGCCGGCGATCAGCACGTCCCGGCCGTCGCCTGGCGCCGCTCCCTTACGGTGCAGGTAGATCCCGTCGCGGACCTCGACGAGGTTGTGGCACTGGTCGACGATCGGCTCGGTCGGCTCGGCTCCCAACGCGTGCGCAACCCGGGCCGCGAGCACCCGGCGGTTGAGCGATCCCCAGCGCACCGCGGCGTCGTGCAGCGCCAGGTAGGCGTCGGTGTCGACCGCCGGGCCCGCGCCGTGGACCTCGGTGTGCGTCCGCAGGATCCGCTCGCCCAGCCCACGCGAACCGCTGTGGACGATGAGCAGGAGCGCCCCGGCCTCCAGCCCGAGCCGGCTCGCGTGAGCCGAGTCGAGCACCGTGTCGACACGCGCCAGCTCGACGAAGTGGTTGCCCCGGCCGACCGTACCCAGCCCATCCAGGTGACCCGCCGGAACACTGCCCTGCACGACCGCCCAGGCCGGGTCGTCGGCGTCCCGCTGCGGGTCCAGCGCACGGTCGAGGTCGGGGAATCGCGTGGCGAGCCGTTCGGGTACGGCACGCTTGAGTCCGATGGGGAACACGGCGATGCCGCAGCCGATGTCGGAGCCCACCAGGTGTGGGTACAGCACGCTCGACGCCATGGCCGCGCCGATGGGAGCGCCCTTGCCGGGGTGCAGATCCGGCATCGCGGCAACGTGGAGCATGCCGTCGAGGGCGGCCACCTGCTGACACCGCGCGAGCGCTGCGGACTCGATCCAGCTCTCCGGCGAGGCGAACACGGTGACGGTGGCGGGCGTGGAGGAGTGGTCCTGAGACAAGGATGCTCACTTTTCGGGGCGAGAACGGACGGACGACGGCACGGCCCCGGGGAAACGTCACCGGGGCGTGGAGCGAGGGGTGGTCCGTCAGTACGTCATGGCTGGCACTCTCGCGGAGCCCGCCGCGCGCGGCAACCGGGTTTCCCTCGCCACGTACGCTGCCGCGGTGAGCGCACCCCGACGCATCCTGGTCTACGGGGTGTACGGCACCGGCAAGTCCACCCTCGCGGCACGCCTGGCCGAACACCTCGCGGTGCCCTGGTATCCGGTGGACGACCTGCTGTGGCAGCCGGGCTGGATCGAGGTGCCGGTCGCGCAGCAGCGCAGCCGGATCGAGGAGGTCTGCCGACGGGACCGCTGGATCATCGACGGGGCGTACCACGGGTGGCGGGACGTGCCCCTGGCCCACGCCGACCTGGTGATCGGCCTCGACTATCCGCGGTGGCGCTCGTTCTGGCAGTTGCTGCGCCGCACCATGCGCCGTCTGCGTACGCGCGAGGTGATCTGCAACGGCAACCGCGAGTCGCTGGGCAGCGTGCTGTCCCCCGACTCGATCCTGGTCTGGCACGTCACCGCGTTCGGCCGGGCCCGACGACGGATGCGCGCCTGGCAGGCTGACCCGTCCGGGCCGCCGGTGCTGCTGTTCAGCAAACCAGCAGCCCTCAACGACTGGATGACCACACTGCCCCGACGTAACCCCCCATAAGACCCCCGCGCCCGGACCTCCCCATACCGCGATCGTCCACTTTCTGTCCCGACGCAAGGGGCATTCCACCCATGTTGACAACCGAAAGTGCAAGATCGGCGCGATCTATGGCTGGGCACACGCCGGGACGCGAACACGGTCCTGGGCGGCCCGGCCGGTGGGTTACCGGCCGGGCCGCCGGTGGTCAGGACTCCTGGCGTCGGCGCCGGGCGAGGAGGAACGCGAGCCCGCCGAGGGCGACCATGGTCGTTCCCGCGCCGGTCAAGGCCTTCAGGCGGCCGTCACCGGTCACCGGCAGGATGGGAGCTTCCCCGCCGGGGCTGCCGGGTGCTCCAAGCGCTCCGGGGCTGCCGGGTGCTCCAGGGCTGCCGGGTGCTCCGGGTGCTCCGGGCGCTCCGGGGCTGCCGGGTGCTCCGGGCGCTCCAGGGCTCCCGGGTGCTCCGGGTGCTCCGGGCGCTCCAGGCGCTCCGGGGCTGCCGGGCGCTCCGGGTGCTCCAGGGCTGCCGGGTGCTCCGGGGCTGCCGGGTGCTCCAGGGCTGCCGGGTGCTCCGGGGCCGCCGGGTGCTCCGGGGCCGCCGGGTGCTCCGGGGCTGCCGGGTGCTCCGGGGCTGCCGGGTGCTCCGGGGCTGCCGGGTGGACCGGACGGTCCGGGTGGACCGGTGGGCCCGGGGGGACCGGTCGGTCCGGCGCAGGTCGGCGCGGAGATGACGTTGGTGTCGAGGGTGACGGCGGCCGTTCGCGCCAGCGCGCGTCCCTGAAGCGTCGCGCCGGTGGCCATGGTGATCGCGGCCTGAGCCATGATCGTGCCGACGAAGGTCGTGCCCGTGCCGATCGTCGCCGAGCTGCCGATCTTCCAGAACACATTGCAGGCCGACGCGCCGTTGATGAGGACCACGCTGCTGTTCGACGCCGTCGTCAACGAGGAGTCGACCTGGAAGATGAACACGGCGGCCGGGTCGCCCTGGCCGTTGAGTGTCAACGCCCCGGTGAGCTGTGCGGCCCCGATCCGGTAGACACCCGGATTGAGGGTGTTGCCGCCGAGTTCCGCCGGGATGTTGGTGAACGGCGTCCGGCCGGCGGCGTCGTTGAAGGCGATGGTCAGGTCGCTCTGAGCCTGAAGGGCGACCGCGTCACCGAGGTGAACCTCGCCGCCGATGGTCGCCGTGCCGAAGCCCGAAGCGGTGTTTCCGGGGAACCTCCCGAGGCTCTGCGCCAGGAAGCTCGGGCCGGTGTTGGTCGGTTCGGCCCCGGCGAGGACGGAGAAGTCGGCTGCCGTCCCCAGGTTCACCGGCGCATCTGCCGCGCTGGCCGGGGTCGAGTTGAGCAGTAACAGGCTCGCTGCCACGGCGGCGGCCGCGGACGCCGCGAGCGCGGGTAGGAGCCTTCGCCGAAGGCGATGACTGGTTTTCGCTGTCACAGAACACCCTCCGTGGGTACAACTCGCAGGAGGCGTCTCAGGAGCCGCATCCTGCGTTGAGCGGCATAGATGGCAAGTAAGTGCGCTGACCACCACACCACGTCAGAGGGTCTTATACCATCAAAACGGGACAATACAGAGGACCGACGACGGCATTCATGGTGTCCGGAGTGCACGGTGTCGAGAAACTCACTCGCGTCCGCCCGTTGTGGACGCCGGCGGTCGTCTTCAGCGCGGGCGCACCGGCACGGGTCGGACCGCGCGTCCGAGTGCGCAGGGTGAGGACGGGCTGTTGCTGCCGGCCGGGAAACGGAACCGACGCAGATCCTCGATGACGAACTCCTGCGCCCTGATGGCGGCGACGGTGTCACGGTTGGTGTGGCAGCCGGCGAACAGGCTCGGCCACACCGTCGCGTCCACCAGCCGCTGGACCCGCCGCAGACGGTCGGGCTCCTCGGCGGCGACGTGCTCGAAGAACCGCAGCTGACCACCGGGGCGCAGCACCCGACCGACCTCGGCGAGCGCGGCCGCCTGATCGGGCACGGTGCACAACACCAACGCGACCACGGCCGCGTCGAACTCGGCGTCCCGGGCGGGCAGGGCCTGGGCCAGGCCGTCGACGACCGTGACCGGTACGGGTGCCGTCGGTGCCGCCCGGAGGGCCGCGGCGCGCAGGCGTGGTTCCGGTTCGACCGCCACAACCTCGGTCACGGCCGGCGGATAGTGGGAGAACATTCGGCCGTTGCCCGCACCGACCTCGATCACCCGGCGCCGGACAGCCCGGCGACCAGGTCCCGTCGGAACTCCGCCGTCCCGGCGCGGTCCATGGCGACGCTGAGCCGCTCGTAGACCCGGGCGAACACCGGGTGGGAGACCGCGGCCACGTCGACCTCCAGAGTTGGCGGGTGGCACCGTTCTTCGTCGATTGTCGCGCATCCGCGCATCCGCTCGCCGGTGCCGACGCCCGGTACTTCGGTGCCAAGCTGGGGGAGCGCTCGCTCGTCCCCGCGACGGCGCCCGCATCGCCGGTACACGGCTGGACGACTGGCGTGCCCGCTCGGCCGGCGGGAGGTGACCCGGCCCGTTACGGCGGCGGGTCGATCCGCCCGCCGAGGCGCCGCACCAACTCCCGCACCGCCTCGGTGAACGGCTCGTCGGACTCGCCGGGCCAGTGCCCCTCGATCGGTGGCGGGACGCTGTCGCTGGGTGGCGTCACCACGTCGCGCGGGTCGCGCTGGCGGCGATCCACCGAGGTGGCCGGGTCACCCGTGGTGGCCGGTGCCGACGACCGGTGGCCGGAGAAGATCCAGCCGCCTACCGGGTCCGTGTCGCGCCACAGGTTCACCCAGCGCCAGCCGACGCGGTGGCCGATCTCGCGCAGCGCGGCGTCGTTGACGTAGGCGGGGAAGAGTCGCGCGTAGAGCCGTCGCAGCGGCGACCCGTGGGTGAGCAGGGCGACCCGGCCGCCGATGTGCGGTGGCAACTGGAGCACCGTCGCGGCGAGCAGCACCGACCCGTGGCTGTGCCCGGTGAGCAGCACCGCGTCGCCGCGTCCGACGAGGTACGTGATGCGCCGGGTCAGTTCCGGCACGGCGCGTTCGGAATAGCAGGGGGGCGCGAACGGGTGGGCGGCCCGGGGCCAGAAGGTGCCGAGGTCCCAGAGCACGCCGACGTGCCGGCGGAACGGAACGCTTCGGTAGGCGAAGACGCCGCCGACGACCAGGCCGAGGATGATCGCCGCGATCACCCAACTGCCGAACGCGATGCCGAAGGTGACCGCGCCGGCCGGCAGACCGGCGAACCGCTCGACGATGTCGCTCGGAAAGTGCCCGAGCAGGCCGACGGTGGTGGTGGCCGTGCCCAGCCCGGCGAGGCAGCCGTAGACGACGGCCAGTGGCACCAGCTTCTCGGTGAACCGGGCGCGGGCTATCGCGTCGCGGACCTGCCGAAGTCGGGGTCCGGCCTCCGCCGGCGGGTGCGGATGGTCGTGCGCGACGATGGCCGCCGCGGCGTGCTGCCGGCCGCGTCGGGAGATGAGGGCGATCAGGCCCGCGACGATCACCGTGAGCAGCGCCGCGCGCAGAAAACCGAAGATCGCCCAGGTGTACGCGCGGGGCGGGCCGGTGGCGATGCCCTGCCCGGTCGGCGCGTCCCGGTCGAGGAAGTCCGCCGCCCGGTAGACCAGCTCGGCGGCGTACGCCACCGCCAGACTGATCCCGGTGGCCGCGATCACGAGGGCGCCCAACCCGAACATCGGGGTGACGCCTCGCCGCCGGTCGCGGTGCCACAGCAACACCACGCCGAGGGCGGCGAGCAGCGTCGTCTGGGCGACGAACAGTCCGGCCAGGGTCGCGTCGTAGCCGGGAAGGCCACGGCGCTCGCTCCACGGTTGCGGGCTGGCCAGCACGTGGACCACCACGACGACGGTCAGGATGACCGCGATGCTCCGCAGCGCGGACGTGATCGCGTCGAGCCGGCGGTCGGCGGCGCCCCGGTCGATCAGCGGCGGTGTGCAGAGCAGGCCCACGCAGGCGGCCAGGACCACGGCGGTGACCACGGTCAGCGCGATCGTGGTGGCTGTGGCGCCGATGTCGGCCCGGGCGAGGAGCAGGGTGAGGTCCAGTGTCGCGAACGCGGCCGCGACGTGGATCGAGCGCAGCCGGCCGACCAGCGGCTCGGCGTCCCACTGACCGACCGCGGCGAGTGGATGCGCGGAGCCCTCCGTCTCGGGGGCGCGAAACGCGTCGAACGCCCTCCCCGGTCGGTTGCTGAACCGCCAGACCAGGCCGATGGCGGCGACCGGGACGAGCGCGAGCACCGCCAGCCGCACGCCCACCGGTTGCCCGCCCAACCAGGACAACCAGGAGCGTCCGGTCATGCAGCGGGCCGAGCCGGTGCACTTCCAACCGAGCAGATCCAGGGCGACGCCGGCGATGGCGAGCACGTACAGCGCGGTGAGGGTGAGCGCCAGCACCCGGCACAGGGACCTGACCATGGCCTCCGAGCCGGGGTGCGCCGGACGCATCCAGATCGCGACGTTGACCAGCATGAACGGCAGCAGGAAGACCAACGCCACGGTACGAGCCACGGTCCCGGACGGCAGGTCGCCCCAGCGGTACGCCTCCAGCGTCACTCCGTGCACCGCGCTGGTGTCCGTACGCTGGGGTCGTTGCCGGTAGAAGCCTCCGCTGCGGTCGCCCGCGACCTGCGCGATCTGCCGCAGGTCGAGTACCTGGTCGGGGCTCGCGCCGGAGACCCCGTGCACCCGCAACTCCACGACGTCGGGCACGTCCGGACCGGGGACGGCCGGCCCGCTCAACTGCGCTGATCCATCCGACATCCCCCCGACGCGTCTCGGCCAGCCTCCGGCGGCTCCTCCCGCCGAGGCCGGTCCCGCCGACCCCGCGTTCTACCGACCCGAGCGGCCCCAATCGCCGCCCGGCGCAACGGTCGACTAGCCGGGCTGGGCGGCGGCGCGGACCAACTGTCGGTAGGTGCGCGGTGAGACCCCGGTGGTGCGCTTGAAGGCGACGCTGAGCGCGCTCTCCGAGCCGTAGCCGACGGCCTGGGCGATGCTGGCCACCGTGTCGGATCCGCGCCGGATGCGGTCGGCGGCCAACTCGATCCGCCAGTTCGTGAGGTACTCCAATGGGCCGACACCGACCACCCGCTTGAAGCGGGCGGCCAACGTCGACCGGGAGACGGTGGCGGCGCGGGCGAGGTCGTCCACGGTCCACGGTTGTGCGGGCCGGGCGTGCAGCGCCCGCAGCGCCGGGGCGACCACCGGGTCGGCGAGGCCGGCCAGCCAGCCGGTGGTGGCCCCAGGGTCGCGGGCCAGGTGCAACCGGAGGACCCGGATGAGCAGGACGAGCGCGAGATGCTCGGCGACGAGCCTCGACCCGAGCTGTGTCCGCTGCAACTCGGCGTCGATCTCGGTGAGGGCCCACCGGACGGCACCGGCCTCCGGGGTGTCGGCGGGTACGTGGATGACCGGCGGGAGGCTGTCGAGCAGAAGGCTGCGGGCCCGGTCGCCCAGGGTGAACGCGCCGCCGACGAGGAAGACGTCGTCCCCGTCGCCGACCTGCGCCACGCCGTCGACGGCGGTGGCGAAGATCGGGTGCGCCGGCTCGACCGGCACGTCGGCGTCGCTGAAGAGTGTGTAGGCCACCGGCCGGGTCAGCAGGAAACAGTCGCCCTCGTCGAGGCGGATCGGGTCGGGTTCGCCGTCGACCCGCAGGAAGCATCGGCCGCGCCGGACGGCGTTGAACTTGGCCCCGGCCGGCGGCTCGAACGCGACGGCCCAGCGTCCGCCGGCGACCAGGCCGGCGGAGACGCGACTCGTCGCGCCGAGCAGAGCCAGCACGTCCTCAAGCGGATCCACCCCACACCCCCTGGACGCTTACTAAAGTATGACGGAGTTCAGACTATAGGCGGTCCAGCGGGTTCGTTCGTAGCCTGGCTGACATGACAGCGAACCAACGTCTCACCACCCCGTTCACCGCACGCACCACCGCCGCCGAAATCCTGCGCGGGGTTGACCTGAGTGGGCGCCGGATGATCGTCACCGGGGGTGCCTCCGGTATCGGCGTCGAGACGGTGCGCGCCCTGGCCGGTGCCGGCGCCGAGGTCACCGTCGCCACCCGTGATCCCCGGCGCGCCGAGGCGCTCGTCGCGGAGTTCGCCGGCCGTGGCGTGGTCCGGTCGGCCGCGCTCGACCTCTCCGACCTGGAGTCGGTCGACGCGTTCGTCGACGGGTGGCAGGGCCCGCTCGACGCCCTGGTCGCCAACGCCGGGATCATGGCGATCCCCACCCGCCAGCTCACCGCGCAGGGTTGGGAACTCCAGCTCGCGACCAACTACCTCGGTCACTTCGCGCTCGCCCTGGGGCTGCACGACAGCCTGCGGGAGGCGCGGGCCGGACGGGTCGTGGTGGTCAGCTCCGGCGCCCACCTGGCCGCGCCGTTCGACTTCGACGACCCGCAGTTCGAGCGGCGTGCGTACGACCCGTGGTCGGCCTACGGCCAGTCGAAGACCGCGGAGGCCCTGCTCGCGGTCGGCATCACCAGTCGGTGGGCGCAGGACGGGATCGCCGCCAACGCCCTCAACCCCGGCTACATCTTCACCAACCTCCAGCGCCACATCGACGACGACACGATGCGGGCCATGGGTGCCATGGACGAGGCGGGCAACCTCATCGAGGCGGACTACTACAAGACGCCGGCCCAGGGCGCGTCGACGACCGTGCTGCTGGCCGGCTCGCCCCTGCTCGACGGTGTCAGCGGACGGTACTTCAACGACAACCAGGAGGCCGAGATCGTGCCCGGCGGCCCCGACGCCACCGGCGGTGTGGCCGCCCACGCGCTGGACCCGGCCGCCGCCGACCGGCTCTGGACGTACGCCGAGAAGGCGGTGGTTACGCGCTGAGCGCGGCGCGACGACGTCCCGCGCCGCCCGGCCGCTCCGGCGGGGACGCGCGCCGACAGGATTGATCTGGTCCCGGCGGGGTTGATCTGGTCACGGCCGGGTAGGTGCCGCCATGGTCGCTGCCGATCGGCCCGCCGCGGGCGGGGGCACGCCGAGCCGGGACGACACCAGTGCGCGTGTGGGACCGTCGGCGACCGTCGTCCGCCTCCGTGACCGCTCGGTCGAGGCGCTGCGGGACCGGTCGCGTCGGGTGCGTGCCATCGGCGGGCTCGCCGTGCAGGCCGGACTGGCCGCGGCGCTGTCCTGGCTGGTGGCGCACCAGCTGCTGCAGATCTCGCAGCCGGTGTTCGCGCCGATCTCGGCGGTGTCGACGCTCGCCGCGTCGGTCGGTCAACGGCTGCGCCGCACCGTCGAGCTGATCATCGGTGTCGCCGTCGGGGTGCTGATCGGTGACCTGCTGATCCTGGTGATCGGCACCGGATGGTGGCAGCTCGGCCTGATGGTCGTGCTGGCCATCATGGTGGCGTTGTTCCTCGTGGGCAGTGCGGCGGTGGTGATCCAGGCTGGTGCCACGGCGGTGCTCATCGCCACGCTCAGCCCGTCGGTGCGTGACCTGGAGTTCCCCCGGTTCGTGGACGCCCTCATCGGAGGGGCGGTGGCGCTGCTGGTGACGGCCGTGCTGCTGCCGTTGAACCCGTTGCGGGTGCTCAACCGGGCGGCGCGGCCGGCGCTGGATCTGCTCGCCGCCCAGCTCGACGCCACCGTGCACGCCCTGCGCGAGGGTGATGTGGCCCGTGCGCGTGCCGCGCTGATCGAGCTGCGGCAGAACAGCGACGAGGTGAACGCTCTGATCGAGGCGACGAAGGGTGCTCGGGAGGCCAGCACCCTGTCACCGGTCAACTGGCATCACCGGCACGGGCCGGTGGGCCGGTACGCACACGTGGCGGAGCCGATCGACCGGTCGATGCGGAACAGCGGGACGTTGATCCGCCGGGCGGTGACGCTGCTCGAGGACCGGGAGCAGGTCCCGGAGTCGATGCCGAGGGCGGTCGCCGAGTTGGCCGAGACGGTCCGGCTGCTCAAGCGGCAGTTCGCCGCCGGGGAGGAGCCGCTCCGGGCGCGGGAGCAGGCCTTGCGGGCGGTCTGCGCGGCCGGTGACGCGTACCGGGAGGGCGTCGGTTTTTCCGGTGCCGTCGTGATCGCGCAGGTCCGGACGACCGCCAGCGACCTGATGGTGGGCACGGGGTCGACCCAGGAGACCGCGAACGGCCTGGTCCGGCGCGCGTTCGGCGAGCTGCGACCCCCGGGCGCGGCCCGCCTCCGGTGACGCGTGGTGGCACCTGATGGCATCAGCTTGAGCCAGCCTGTTGCATCCTGAGCCAAAGTGGTGCCATGATGGTGCCATGGAGCTGAGGTCGTATGTCGAGAACCTGCGTGACGAGTTCGCCGTGGCGGCGGAGGGCGTCGACCCGGAGGCACGGGAGTTGGCCGAGAGGCTCTTCACCCAGTTGGAGGCGGCGACCCGCCTCACGCTGCTCGAGGCGCTCTCCGACGCGGCCGACGAGATCACCCGTGAACTTGCTCCGGGCGCCGTGCACGTCCGGCTGCGCGGACGCGAGCCGGACTTCGTGGTGACGCCGGCCAACCCGCCGACGGAGGGGCCGGGGGAGGCCAGCGAGCCGGCCCCGATGCCGGCGCCGCTGCTCCCACCCGAGGGTGACGACGGCGGCACGTCCCGGATCAACCTGCGCCTGCCCGACCATCTGAAGGCCAGCGTCGACGAGGCGGCCAGCCGGGCCGGGCTGTCCGTCAACGCCTGGCTGGTGCGAGCCGTCGCCGGCGCCGTCGGAGCGGGCGGCCCGGACCGTCAACCACCCCGCCGGGTGGAGCCGCCACGGTCCGGCCAGCACTTCACCGGCTGGGCGCGCTGACCCGTACCCCTTTCCCTTCACCCGCCGCCCACCAGCGGCGACGTCCATCGACCACCTTTCGGGAGACCACCATGCCTGTTTTCGACACGCCAGAGCCGATTTCCGTCCAGATCGAGATGCCCGTCGGGGACGCGTGGATCGCCGCGACCGACCGCACCGACACGGTGGTGCGGGTGCGCCCCCGGGATCCGTCGAGCAAGGCCGACGTCGGCGCTGCCGAGCAGACGACCGTCGAGTACGCCGCCGGCAAACTGCTGATCAGGGTGCCGAAGAGTTGGCGTCGCTACGGCTTCGGCGCCGGGCCGTCGGTCGACGTCCTGATCGAGGTGCCCAGCGGGTCACGGCTGCACGCCGAGGCGTCGTGGGCCGCGTTCCGCTGCGAGGGCCGGCTCGGCGAGTGCCGCATCAAGACCGGCAGTGGGATCCGGCTCGACGAGACCGGGCCGCTCGACATCGACAGCAGCCACGGCGAGATCGCGGTGGAACGCGTCGCCGGTTCCGCCCGGGTGAAGGCGTCCTCCGGCAAGGTGCGCATCGGTGCCGTCGACGGCACCGCCGAGATCAAGAACTCCTCGGGTGACTGCTGGATCGGCCAGAGCGGCGGGGACGTGCGGATCAACACCGCCTACGGCGACATCACCGTCGACGCACCGATGACCTCGGTGAACGCCCGCACCGCCTACGGCAACGTCCGGCTGGGTCAGGTCGTGCGGGGGTCGATCGAGTTGCAGACCTCGTACGGCGCGATCGAGGTCGGCGTCCGGCGCGGCACCGCGGCCTGGCTCGACGTCAGCTCCCGGCACGGCCGGGTGCACAACGCGCTCGAGACCACCGACAGCCCGGCGCAGACCGACGAGACGGTCGAGGTCCGGGCGAACACCTCCTACGGCGACATCATGATCCGCCGCGCCTGATCCGCAGTCCCTCCGCTCGTCCACGAATCGAGGAATCATGGCCCGACCCCTACGACCCGCGATCACCGCGAGCGGGCTGCGAAAGTCCTACGGCGACAAGGTGGTGCTCGACGGCATCGACCTGGAGATCGCCGAGGGAACGATATTCGCGCTGCTCGGCCCCAACGGCGCCGGCAAGACCACCATCGTGCGGATCCTGTCCACCCTGATCAACGCCGACGGCGGCGAGGCCCGCATCGCCGCTCACGACCTGAGCCGGGAGGCCGACGCGGTACGCGCCCTGATCGGCGTCACCGGCCAGTTCTCCGCCGTCGACAACCTGCTCACCGGGCGGGAGAATCTGCGCCTCATGGCCGACCTGTGTCACCTGGACCGGGCGGCCGGACGGCGGCGCACCGACGACCTGCTCACCCAGTTCGACCTCGTGGAGGTGGCGGGCAAGCCGGTGTCGACGTACTCCGGTGGCATGCGTCGACGGCTCGACCTCGCGATGACGCTGGTCGGCGAACCCCGCGTCATCTTCCTCGACGAGCCGACCACCGGCCTCGACCCGCGCAGCCGCCGCGCCATGTGGCAGATCATCCGCGACCTCGTCGCCGGCGGTGTCACCATCCTGCTCACGACCCAGTACCTGGAGGAGGCCGACCAGCTCGCCGATCGGGTCGCGTTCCTCGACCACGGCCGGCTCATCGCCGAGGGCACCCCGCGTGAGCTCAAGCGGCTCATCCCCGGCGGCCACGTCGTGCTCCAGTTCGCCGACCAGGCGGGGCTCGACGCCGCGGCGCGCGCCCTCACCGCGTCCACCCGCGACGACGCGGCGCTCACCCTCCAGGTGCCGAGCGACGGTGGGGTCGGGTCGCTGCGATCCCTGCTCGACCAGCTCGACCGTGCCTCGATCAGCGTCGCCGGCCTCGCCGTGCACACCCCCGACCTCGACGACGTCTTCCTCACCCTGACCGGCCAACCCGACCACGAAAGGGCCATGGCGCGATGAGCACCCTCACCCTCGCCGTCCGCGACTCGAGCACGATGCTGCGGCGCAACCTCCTGCACATGCGGCGGTACCCGTCGTTGACGCTCATGCTCGTCGGTCTCCCGGTCATCCTGCTGCTGCTGTTCGTCTACGTCTTCGGTGGAACGCTCGGCGCGGGCCTCGGGCCGACCGGTGACCGCGCCGACTACGCCAACTACGTCACCCCCGGCATCCTGCTCATCACGGTGGTCAGCGCGGCGCAGGGCACCGCCATCTCGGTCGCCATGGACATGACCGAGGGGATCATCGCTCGTTTCCGTACCATGGCGATCTTCCGGCCCTCGGTCCTCACCGCCCACGTGCTGGGCAGTGTGATCCAGACGGTGCTCAGTCTCGCGGCCGTCACCGGCGTGGCACTGCTGGTCGGGTTCCGCCCCACCGCCAACCCGGTCGAGTGGCTCGCCGTGTTCGGCGTCCTCGCCATGATCACTCTCGCGGTCACCTGGTTGGCCGTCGCCCTCGGCCTGGTGAGCGACAGTGTCGAGACGGCGAGCAACCTGCCGATGCCGCTGGTGCTCCTGCCGTTCCTCGGCAGCGGGTTCGTCCCCACCGACTCCATGCCGACGCCGGTGCGGTGGTTCGCCGACTACCAGCCGTTCACACCCGTCATGGAGACCCTTCGCGGCCTGTTGTTCGGCACCGGGATCGGCTCCAACGCGATCCTCGCGGTCGCCTGGTGCGCCGTCATCACCGTGGCCTGCTTCCTCTGGGCCAAGGCCCAGTACAACCGCTCCCGGGCCTGATCCGCGCCACGCCCTCGCGGGCGATCCCACCCGACGACAGCCCGGCCCCGGTGGGCCGGGCTGTCGCCCTGTCCGTCGACGTGGAGTCGCCGCACCCCCGGAAGACGGCGCCGAGATACTCGAAACGTCGAATGTTATCGATAACACACTGTGCGCGTCGAGCGGCGTGCCGCGCGCATCGTCGCCCGGGGCGCTCGACCGTGGGGCCGGCGGCGACCGAGGGCCATGACGTCGATCTGATCAGGGGGCCGTGCCGCCCGGCGATGTTATCGCTGACATCGCCGCTGGACGTCGATCGATCGTGAGTGGAGCGTCGGCTCGCAGCCGTCCGGAGGCCCGGATCTGTCGCCCTGCCTGCCGGGAGGTCTCGGGCCGGCCGTCGGCCGTGTGGGGATCTTGTCGGTCGGCGGATCGGCGCTCGGCTCCGAGGATTGCGGCTTTTGCACCGGTCCGATATCAACGCGCCCGAGTCGGTCCTGCTTTGGCGTTCCGTTACGTAGCTGTTGCGGGCAGATGTCTTGACGAGTCTGGATGTGAGCGTTAACACTATCCCCGTTAACGGTGGAGGTGAACATGAACCGTGTGGACGGAGCTGGCGACCGCTACGTCGTCGGTGTCGACTACGGCACCCTGTCCGGACGAGCTCTGGTGGTCCGTGTCGGTGATGGTGCCGAGTTGGGGACCGCGGTGCACGAGTACGGCGACGCAGTCATCAGCACGGCGCTCCCGGGAGGTCGACAACTACCCCCGGACTGGGCCCTGCAGAACCCGGAGGACTACCGCGACGTGCTGCGGTACGCCGTCCCGGCGGCGGTGTCCGCCGCGGGGGTGGACCCCGCCGCGGTGGTCGGCATCGGCATCGACTTCACCGCCTGCACGGTGCTGCCGACACTCGCCGACGGCACCCCGCTGTGCGAGACCGCCGAGCTGCGCGACCGGCCGCACGCCTGGGTGAAGCTGTGGAAGCACCACGCCGCGCAGCCGCACGCCGACCGGATCAACGCGCTCGCCCACGAGCGGGCCGAGCCGTGGATCGGCCGGTACGGCGGCAAGATCTCCGCCGAGTGGCAGTACGCCAAGGGCCTGCAGATGCTGGAGGAGGATCCGGAGGTCTACCACCGGGCCGAGCGCTTCGTCGAGGCGGCCGACTGGATCGTGTGGCAGCTCTGCGGCGCCGAGACCCGTAACGTCTGCACGGCCGGCTACAAGGGCATCCTGCAGGACGGCCACTATCCCTCCGAGGGCTTCCTCACGGCGCTCAACCCGGACTTCGGCGACTTCGTGTCCAAGCTGGACGGCCCGTTGCTACCTCTCGGTGCCCGAGCCGGCGCGCTCACCGCCCAGGCGGCCGCGTGGACCGGCCTGCCGGAGGGGATCGCGGTGGCCGTCGGCAACGTCGACGCGCACGTCACCGCCGCGTCCGCGCAGGCCGTTCAACCCGGCCGACTCGTCGCCATCATGGGCACCTCGACCTGTCACGTGGTCAACGGCACCGATCTCGCCGAGGTGGCCGGGATGTGCGGGGTTGTCGACGGCGGCATCAGCCCGGGCGCGTGGGGTTACGAGGCCGGGCAGAGCGGCGTCGGCGACATCTTCGGCTGGTTCGTCGAGCAGGCGGCCCCGGCCGGTGTCGCCTCGCACGAACGCCTCACCGAGCTGGCCGCCGACCAACCGGTCGGCGCGCACGGCCTGATCGCGCTGGACTGGTGGAACGGCAACCGTTCCCTGCTGGTCAACCACGACCTCAGCGGAATGATCGTCGGAATGACCCTGGCCACCCGGCCGCAGGACATCTACCGGGCGCTGCTGGAGTCCACCGCGTACGGCACTCGGATGATCATCGAGGCGTTCGTCGACGCCGGCGTCCCCGTGAACGACCTGGTGATCGCCGGCGGCCTCACCAACAACGCGCTGCTGATGCAGATCTACGCCGACGTGACCAGGCGGCCGCTGAACATCATCGGCTCCGCGCAGGGGCCGGCGCTGGGCTCGGCGATCCACGCGGCCGTCGCCGCCGGCGAGTACCCCTCGATCCACGAGGCGTCGCAGGCGATGGGTCGGGTGCACGAGGCCGTCTACCGGCCGGATCCCGACCGGGCGCGTGCCTACGACGCCCTGTACGCGGAGTACCGGACGCTGCACGACCACTTCGGACGCGGCGGCAACGACGTCATGCTCCGTCTCCGGGCGATCCGTAACGCGGCGGTCGAGACCGCCGCCACCAGGCACGAGACCGCGCTGGAGGTCGTCGCGTGAACACCGAGGTGACCCGACAGATCCGCGAGCTGCGCGAGACCGTGGCACGCCTGCACGCCGAGCTGACCCGCTACAGCCTGGTCGCCTGGACGTCCGGCAACGTCTCCGCGCGGGTTCCCGGCCAGGACCTCATGGTGATCAAGCCGAGCGGTGTCAGCTATGACGACCTCACGGCGGCCACCATGGTGGTGTGCGACCTCGACGGCGTCCTCGTCGAGGGGGACTTCGCCCCGTCCAGCGACACCGCGGCCCACGCCTACGTCTACCGGGCCATGCCGGAGGTCGGCGGCGTCGTCCACACGCACAGCTCGTACGCCACCGCCTGGGCGGCGTGCGGGGAGTCGATTCCCTGCCACCTCACGGCACAGGCCGACGAGTTCGGTGGGGAGATCCCGATCGGCCCGTTCGCCCTGATCGGCGGCGACGACATCGGCAAGGGCATCGTCGCCACGCTCGCCGGGCACCGCTCGCCCGCGGTGCTGATGCGTAACCACGGTGTCTTCACCATCGGCCGGGACGCCCGCGCCGCGGTCAAGGCCGCGGTCATGTGCGAGGACGTGGCCCGTACCGCGCACCTGGCCCGTGCCCTCGGGCAGCCCGTCGAGATGGCGCAGGCCGACATCGACGCCCTCTACCACCGCTACCAGAACGTCTACGGCCAACAACCAGTCGCACCGGCGGGTTCCTGACGTCCATCGGACACCCGGAACCGGTCGGTCTGCACCACCGACGCACCAGCACGCACCACCCGCGTACGCCGCATGCGCACCTCGGCGGTTGGCGCGGTCACCCACCACACCCAGCCAAGGAGAACTGATGAGAAAGATGCGAACGCAGCGCGCTGTCGCGATCCTCGCCAGCGTGTTGCTCGTCGGCGGCGTGGCGGCCTGCGGCAACAGCGACACCGGCGGCGGGTCCAAGGACGACGGCAAGATCACGATGGGCTTCTCCCAGGTCGGTGCGGAGAGCGGGTGGCGTACCGCGAACACCACCTCGATCAAGGAGTCGGCCGCCGCCGCGGGGATCGAGCTGAAGTTCGACGACGCGCAGCAGAAGCAGGAAAACCAGATCAAGGCGATCCGCAACTACATCCAGCAGAAGGTCGACGTGATCGCCTTCTCGCCGGTCGTGGAGTCCGGCTGGGACACCGTGCTCAAGGAGGCCAAGGACGCCGGCATCCCGGTCATCCTGACCGACCGCTCGGTCGACTCGGCCGACAAGACCCTCTACAAGACGTTCCTCGGCTCGGACTTCGTCAAGGAGGGCCGGCTCGCCGGTGAGTGGCTGGTCGAGCAGAAGAAGACCGCCTCGGGCCCGGTGAACATCGTGGAGCTGCAGGGCAACACCGGCGCGGCGCCGGCGAACGACCGCAAGAAGGGCTTCGGCGAGGCGATCGCCGTCAACCCGAACCTGAAGATCATCGCTTCCCAACCGGGTGACTTCACCCGGGCGGGTGGCAAGCAGGTCATGGAGCAGTTCCTCAAGGCGAACCCGAAGATCGACGTGCTGTTCGCGCACAACGACGACATGGGTCTCGGCGCGCTCGAGGCGATCACCGCCGCCGGCAAGGTGCCGGGCAAGGACATCACCATCATCACGGTCGACGCGGTCAAGGACGGTATGCAGGCCCTCGCCGACGGCAAGTTCAACTTCATCGCGGAGTGCAGCCCGCTGCTCGGCCCGCAGCTGATGGACCTGGCCAAGAAGGTCAAGGCCGGCGAGGAGGTGCCTGCTCGGATCGAGACCGAGGAGACCACCTTCACCCAGGAGCAGGCCAAGGAAGCGCTGCCCACCCGTAAGTACTGATCGACGCCGGGGTCGCCGCGCACGCGTGGCGGCCCCGCCGCGTCGTCGCCCTTGCCCACAACGGACCGGGCATGGCCGCGACCATCCCCGTACCCGCCCGCCCGGACGATCCGCTGGGACGACCGGGCGGGCGCACGGGAGCGCAGCGGCCCTTCCGTGTCGACAACCCAGAAGAGGTCTGATGGGATGACGGATAGCCGTCCGGTCCTGACGATGACCGGGATCAGCAAGTCCTTCCCCGGGGTGCGTGCACTCCACGACGTCAACTTCCGGCTCTTCCCCGGCGAGGTGCACGCCCTGATGGGCGAGAACGGCGCCGGCAAGTCGACCCTCATCAAGGTGCTGACCGGCGTCTACGACACCGACGAGGGCACGATCACCCTCGACGGCGAGCCGGTGTCGTTCAGCGGGCCGATGCGGGCGACCGCCGCCGGGGTGAGCACGGTCTTCCAGGAGGTCAACCTCTGCACCAACCTCTCGGTGGCGGAGAACATCTTCATCGGCCGCGAACCCCGGGTCTTCGGCGCCGTCCGCTGGGGTGAGGTTCGCCGTCGGGCCCGCGCCCTGCTGGCCCGCCTCGACCTCGACCTCGACGTCAGCGCGCCGCTCGGCTCCTACTCTCTGGCGATCCAGCAGATGGTCGCGATCGCCCGCGCGATCGACATCCAGGCCCGGGTGCTGATCCTCGACGAGCCGACGTCCAGCCTCGACGCCGGCGAGGTGGCGCAGCTCTTCCGCATCATGCGGCAGCTGCGCGACGAGGGTATCGCCATCCTGTTCGTGACCCACTTCCTCGACCAGGTCTACGAGATCGCCGACCGGATCACCGTGTTGCGCAACGGCGGCCTCGTCGGCGAGTACCTGACCACCGAGCTGCCCCAACTCTCCCTGGTCGAGAAGATGATCGGCAAGGAACTCGACGTCCTGGAGGGCATCGAGGAGCACTCCCGCCGGGATCTGGCCGCGCTGGAGGAGGGCACCCCCCTGGTGGCGGTGTCGAACGTCGGTCGGGCCGGTGCGGTCGAGCCGTTCAGCCTCACCATCCACGCCGGCGAGGTGGTGGGCCTGGCCGGCCTGCTGGGCTCGGGGCGTACCGAGGTCGCGCGGCTGCTGTTCGGCGCGGACCGGACCGACGGCGGTCAGGTCGCGGTGGACGGTACGGCGAGCAGTCTGCGTACCCCCGCCCAGGCCATCGACCACGGCGTCGGCTTCTGTTCGGAGAACCGCCGCGCGGAGGGCATCGTCGCCGACCTGTCGGTCCGGGAGAACATGATCCTCGCCATGCAGGCGGCCCGCGGCTGGCTGCGGCCCATCCCGCGCCGCCGCCAGGACGAGCTGGTCGACAAGTACGTCAAGGCACTCAACATCCGGCCCGCGGACCCGGAGGTGCCGGTACGCAACCTCTCCGGCGGCAACCAGCAGAAGGTGCTCCTGGCCCGCTGGCTGATCACCGAGCCGCGACTGTTGATCCTCGACGAACCGACCCGGGGCATCGACATCGGCGCGAAGACCGAGATCCAGAAGCTCGTGACCCAGTTGTCCGACGGCGGCATGGCGGTGCTGTTCATCTCCGCCGAGCTGGAGGAGGTGCTGCGGCTCAGCCACAAGGTGGCCGTCATGCGGGACCGGCAGATGGTCGCGCAGCTCGCCAACGACGACAGCCTCGACGTCGACCGCATCATGCAGACCATCGCCAGTGGGTCCCACCGGGAGGAGGCAGACCGATGAACGCCACCATGGGCCGCTACCGGGCGGTGACCGGTCACCGGCTGTTCTGGCCCGCGGCCGTGCTGGTCGTCATGCTCGCCGCGAACACGATCTACCGGCCCGGATTCCTGTCGATCGAACTCAAGGACGGGCACCTGTACGGCTCGCCGATCGACATCCTGCGGCTGAGCGCGCCGCTGATCCTCGTCGCGCTGGGCATGACCCTGGTCATCTCGACCGGCGGCATCGACCTGTCGGTCGGCTCGGTGTGCGCGATCAGTGGTGCGATCGCCTGCATGTACATCAGCAAGCAGTCCGACCAGAACAGCCTCGCCGTGGTGCTGACCGCCCTCGCGATGGCGTTGGGGGTCGCGCTGGTGCTCGGCGCGTGGAACGGGGTGCTGGTGGCCGTGATCGGGATCCAACCGATCATCGCCACCCTGATCCTGATGGTGGCCGGCCGGGGCCTCGCCCAGCTGATCACCCAGGGCCAGATCATCACCATCAACTCGGAGCCGTTTCGGGCGATCGGGCTGGGTCACCTGTTGACCCTGCCACTGGCCATCTTCATCGCCCTCGCCGCGGCCCTGCTGGTCGCCGCGTTCACCCGCCGTACCGCGCTCGGGATGATCGTCGAATCGGTGGGCGGTAACGCCGAGGCGAGCCGGCTGGCCGGCATCCGCTCCGGCCGGGTCATCTTCCTGGCGTACGTGCTCAGCGCCGCGTGCGCCGCGATCGCGGGCTTCATGATGACGGCCAACGTGTCCAGTGCCGACGGGAACGCCGTCGGCCTCTGGGTGGAGCTGGACGCCATCCTCGCGGTCGTCATCGGCGGCACGTCCCTCGCGGGCGGCCGGTTCTTCCTCAGCGGCACGATCATCGGCGCGCTGATCATCCAGACCCTGACCACCACGGTGTACGCCATGGACATCTCACCGCAGACCTCGCTGCTGTTCAAAGCGGTCGTCGTCATCGCCGTCTGCCTCATCCAGGCGCCGGCCTTCCGGGCCCGGTTCGTCCGCCGTCGGCGCAACGTCGCGACGCCCAACGCCATCGCCGACAAGCCGAAGGAGCAGGTGCCGGCATGACCACTGGATCGCTCACCGCTGGTCGTGCCCGGTTCCGGCTGCCGAGACGGCAGATACCGGTCCTGGCCACGCTCGCCCTGCTGCTGGTCATGTACGGCATCGGTGTGTCGCAGTACACGGCGTTCTCCAACGTGCAGGTCATCTTCAACGTCTTCATCGACAACGGGTTCCTGCTCGTGGTCGCGATCGGGATGACCTTCGTGATCCTGACCGGCGGCATCGACCTGTCGGTCGGGTCGGTCGTCGCCATGACGGCGATGGTGTCGGCCTGGCTGCTCCAGGAGGGTCTGCCGGCGGCACTGGTGCTCGTCATCGCCCTGCTCATCGGTCCGACGCTCGGCCTGCTGATGGGCTGCGCCATCCATTTCTTCGAGATCCAGCCGTTCATCGTGACGCTCGCCGGGATGTTCTTCGCCCGCGGGATGTGCACGTTCATCTCCGGCTCGTCCATCCCGATCACCGACGGGTTCTGGACCAGGATGTCGCAGGAGCGGATCGGCGACCCGCGGGGCAACTTCGTCTCGATCAGCGTCCTGATCGCCTTCGTCGTGGTCCTCGTCGCCGCGTACACGCTGGCCTACACCCGGCTGGGGCGCAACGTGTACGCGATCGGCGGCAACCCCCAGTCGGCCCTGCTGATGGGCCTGCCGGTGGGGCGTACCCGGATCGCCGTCTACACGATCAGCGGTCTGTGTTCCGCGATCGGCGGGATCCTGCTGTCCTTCTACACCCTGTCCGGCGCGCCCCTGATCGCCGTCGGCATGGAGTTGGACGTCATCGCCGCCGTCGTCATCGGAGGCACCGTGCTCACCGGCGGCTCGGGTTACGTCTTCGGCACGGTGCTCGGCGTCCTGGTCCTGGGCGTGATCCAAACGCTCATCACCTTCGACGGGAGTCTCAACTCCTGGTGGACCAAGATCGTGATCGGCGGCCTGCTCTTCGCGTTCATCCTCCTCCAACGCCTCATCGGAATCCGTTACAAGTGACCGCCCCTCTCGCGGAAGGCAACCCCATGGCACCACACATCGAACCCGAGATCTGGTTCCTCACCGGCAGCCAAGGCATGTACGGCGAGGAGACGCTCCGGCAGGTCGCCGAGCAGTCCCGCCAGATCGCGGCCGCGCTCGACGACTCGCCGCAGATACCCGCCCGCGTGGTCTGGAAGCCCGTCCTGACCAACAGTGGTGAGATCCTGCAGGTCTGCCGGGACGCCGCCGCCCAGGGCGCTGTCGGGGTCATCGCGTGGATGCACACCTTCTCCCCGGCGAAGATGTGGATCGCCGGTCTGGACGCGCTGCAGACGCCGCTGCTGCACCTGCACACCCAGGCCAATGTCCTGTTGCCGTGGAACGACATCGACATGGACTTCATGAACCTGAACCAGGCCGCGCACGGCGACCGCGAGTTCGGGTACATCCAGACCCGTCTCGGTGTCGCCCGCAAGACGGTGGCCGGGCACGTCAGCGACCCGCGGGTCAGCGCCCGGGTCGGTGCGTGGGCCCGCGCCGCGCTCGGCTGGTCGGCGATGCGGTCGTTGCGCCTGGCCCGCTTCGGCGACAACATGCGCGACGTGGCGGTGACCGAGGGCGACAAGGTCGAGGCGGAGCTGCGCTTCGGCGTCTCGGTCAACACCTACGGCGTCAACGACCTGGTGGAGGTGGTCGGCGAGGTCACCGACGCGCAGGTGGACGAGCTCGTCAAGGAGTACGAGGACACCTACCGCGTCGTGCCGGAGTTGCTCTCCTCGGGTGAGCGGCACGACTCCCTGCGCTACGCGGCGCGCCTGGAACTCGGCATGCGCGCCTTCCTGGACGCGGGCGGCTTCCGGGCCTTCACCACGAACTTCGAGGACCTCGGTGGTCTGCGTCAGCTGCCGGGCATCGCCGTGCAGCGGCTGATGGCCGACGGCTACGGCTTCGGTGGTGAGGGCGACTGGAAGACGTCTGTGCTGGTCCGGACCCTCAAGGCGATGTCGGTGGGGGTCGAGGGCGGCACGTCGTTCATGGAGGACTACACCTACGACCTCACCCCGGGCGAGGAACTGGTGCTCGGTGCCCACATGCTGGAGGTCTGTCCGACCATCGCGTCCGGCGTGCCGAACGTGGAGATTCATCCGCTGAGCATCGGCGGGCGGGAGGACCCGGTCCGGCTCGTCTTCGACGCCGCGTCCGGTCCGGCGGTGGTGCTGGGGCTGGCCGACATGGGGGAGCGTTTCCGGCTCGTGGCCAACGAGATCGACGTGGTCGCTCCGCCCCAGCCGCTGCGCCGGCTGCCGGTGGCCCGTGCCGTCTGGCGGCCGCGACCCGACCTGCCGGGCTCGGCCGAGGCGTGGATCACCGCTGGCGCACCGCATCACACCGTGCTGTCCCAGGCGGTGGGTGTGGAGGAGTTGCACGACCTGGCCGAGATGAGCCGGACCGAACTCGTCGTCATCGACGCCGACACGCAGCCCCGCCGCTTCGCCGACGAGATCCGCTGGAACCAGGCCTACTACCGGTTGGCCCGCGGTTTCTGAGGGCGCGGCTGGCGCACCGGCCTGACCGACTCCGGCGCGCTGGCCCCGGGGGGTCCGTCTGCCCTGGACGCCCTGGCATCCGGACAGCCGAGTCGCCCCGTGTGAGTCCCCGCCTCCAGTTGCAGCGAAGCGTCCGCCCCCGTTTCGGGGGCGGGCGCTTCGCGCTTGTCGCGGTCGCCGGTGTCTCGTGATCGTTGGCAGCTGAGCGACCCGACACGCCGCGCACCGCGCTGCCGAGGTGCCACAGATCGTCGCGCTGATCCCGTGTGGCCAGCCCAGGCGCTGCCGGATGTTTCGGCTTGACTACGGTCATGTTATCGATAACATTAAACATCTATCGAGTTCGATGCTTCCGTCAAGCAGGTCTGGTCCACGCCTTCCCGTCGAGGTCGGCTGGCCCCAGCGGCCTGGCGAGAAGGCTGTTAGCGATCACATTGACGGTCCATTGAGTCGACCGGCGATGCGGATGCCGGCCCGGAACGTCCGGCACCTCAGGCCAGCGAAGGAGGATCATGTTTTCCATCGGTCGGGTTCCCCGGGGCGCGCCACGCCGGCGCGGGTGGATGTCGCGACTCGTGGTCGCCGCGATGGCGGTGGTGGTCGGCGGCGCGGCCGCGGCCGTCGCCCCGTCGCCCGCGTCGGCCGCGACGGTGGACACCAGTGCCTGGTACGTGCTGGTGAACCGCAACAGCGGCAAGGCGCTGGACGTCTACAACCAGGCGACGAACGACGGCGCGCGCATCACCCAGTGGGCGCGCAACGACGGCGCCTGGCAGTAGTGGCAGTTCGTGGACTCCGGTGGGGGCTACTACCGGCTCAGGTCGCGCCACTCGGGCAAGGTGCTCGACGTCTACAACTTCTCGACCGCCAACGGCGCGTCGATCGTGCAGTGGGCCGACGGCAACGGGACCAACCAGCAGTTCCGGCTGGCCGACTCGGCCGGCGGCTACGTCCGGTTGATCAACCGGAACAGCAACAGGGTGATGGAGGTGCAGGGCGCCTCGACCGCCGACGGCGGCAACATCGTGCAGTACGACGACTGGGGCGGCACCAACCAGCAGTGGCAACTCGTGCAGGTCGGCGGGACCACCCCGCCGCCGTCGGGCGGCACGCCGTACTCGAATCCGGTCGTCTGGCAGGACTTCGCCGACGTCGACATCATCCGGGTGGACAACGCCTACTACCTGTCGGCGTCCACCATGCACTACTCGCCGGGCGCGCCGGTGCTGCGCTCATACGACCTGGTGAACTGGGAGTTCGCCGGGCACTCCGTACCCCGGCTCGAGTTCGGGTCGAAGTACGACATGAGTGGCGGTAACGCGTACGTCGACGGGATCTGGGCGTCGACGCTGAACTACCGGCCGAGCAACCGGACGTACTACTGGGCCGGGTGCATCGACTTCGCGCAGACCCACATCTACACCGCGTCCGCCGTCGACGGCACGTGGAGCAAGCACACCACCATCCCCAACTGCTACTACGACGCCGGGATGCTGATCGACGACAACGACACCATGTACGTGGCATACGGCAACGGCACCATCAGCGTCGCGCAGCTGTCCGCCGACGGGAAGTCGCAGGTCCGCGCCCAGCAGGTGTACCAGACGCCGTCGAGCATCGGGACGCTGGAGGGCACCCGGTTCTACAAGCGCAACGGCGCCTACTACATCTGGCTCACCCGGCCGGCCAACGGCCAGTACGTGCTGAAGTCGACGAACGGCCCCTTTGGCCCGTACGAGCAGCGTCAGGTGCTGCTCAACCTGCCCGGCCCGATCTCCGGTGGCGGCGTGCCACACCAGGGTGGACTGGTGCAGACCCAGAACGGCGACTGGTACTACATGGCCTTCGTCGACGCGTACCCCGGTGGTCGGATGCCGGCCATGGCCCCGATCACCTGGACCGGCGACGGCTGGCCCGTGCTGCAGACCGTCAACGGGGCGTGGGGCAGCTCCTACCCGCGACCGAACCTGCCCGCGGCACCGCGGGCGGTGAAACCGCTCACCGGCACCGACACGTTCGCCGGCGCCACCCTCGGCCCGCAGTGGGAGTGGAACCACAACCCGGACAACAGCCGGTGGTCGGTCAACAACGGGCTGAACCTGCAGACCGCCACCGTCACCGGCGACCTGTACGCCGCGCGCAACACGTTGACGCACCGGATCCAGGGCCCCACCTCCACCGCCACCATCGAGCTGGACTACTCCACCATGCGCGACGGTGACCGCACCGGCCTGGCGGTGCTGCGCAACTCGTCCGCCTGGATCGGGGTCCGGCGCGACAACGGCTCGACGAGGCTGGTCATGCAGAACGGCCTCACGATGGACGGCAACTGGAACACCACCAGCACCGGCAGCGAGGTGGCGAGCACCGCCGTCTCCGGTGGCCGGATCTGGTTGCGGGCCAACGCCGACATCAGACCCGGGTCCGGTCGGCAGGCCCGCTTCTCGTACAGCACCGACGGCGTGAACTTCACCTCGTTCGGCAACGCCCTGACCCTCGCCAACAACTGGCAGTTCTTCATGGGCTACCGGTTCGCCATCTTCAACCACGCCACGCAGGCGCTCGGTGGCGCGGTCACGGTGCGCCGCTTCGATCTCACGACGCCGTGACACCAGTCACAGGACGACCGGTGGACCGGTGGTGGGCCTGACCGCGTACCCGCCCGGCAGGTGAAGCCCACGTCACCGCGACGTACCGCCGCCGGCCTGCTCCATGCCCTGTCCCCGGGGCGTGCGGCGGGCCGGCGGTCGCGTCCGGCGGGCGCCGCACGCCGGATCCCGTGTGCCCGCTTGAGGAGTACGCCGCGAAAGCGTCGCGGATGTTCCCTTCGCGCCGCACGCCGCGCCGGTGTCGGGGGCCGTGGCTGGCGTAGACTGTCGGCGATCCAGCGCTGGTCACCTGGGATTCAGCACCAACGTGGTGGCTGAGCGAGGGGATCGGGCCGGGCCGCTCCAGTCGACGGGGCCGCGGGCCGGAGATGTAGCGGGGGGAGTGAAATGGCCGTCCACGGTCCCGCGATGACGGACGTTGCTCGTCTCGCCGGTGTCTCCCATCAGACGGTGTCGCGGGTGCTCAACGGGCACCCCAACGTCCGCGAGCAGACCCGGCTGCGGGTGCGGGCGGCGATCGCCGAGCTCGGCTACCGCCCGAACGGCGCGGCACGCGCGCTGGTGACCGGCCGGTCGCAGGTCATCGGTGTGGTCGCACAGAACACGACCCTCTACGGTCCGGCGTCACTGCTGGCCGCGTTGGAGCAGACGGCCGCGGAGGAGGGTTTCGCGGTCAGCGTGGGCAGCGTCCGTAACCTGGACCACCGTTCCATCTCGGCGGCCGTCGAGCGGCACCTGTCGCACCGGGTCGCCGGGATCGTGGTCATCGCGCCGGTCGAGTCGGCCGGTGAGGCGCTGGAACGCCTGCCGCAGGACGTCCCGCTGGTGACGGTCGACGGTGACCCGAGCCGGCCGGTGCCACTGGTGACGGTCGACCAGGTGGCGGGCGCCCGGGCGGCGACGCGGCATCTGCTCGACGCGGGGCATCGCACCGTCTGGCACGTCTCCGGGCCGTCGGACTGGTTCGACAGCGTCGGCCGCATCGACGGCTGGCGGGAGGCGCTGCTGGCCGCGGGGACGGATCCGCCGCCGCTGATGCCGGGGGACTGGTCCGCGGCGTCGGGTTACCGGTGCGGGCAGATGTTGGCGCGGATGCCGGAGGTCACCGCGGTCTTCACCGCCAACGACCACCTCGCGCTGGGCGTGCTGCGGGCGTTGCACGAGTTCGGCCGACGTGTGCCGGACGACATCAGCGTGGTCGGCTTCGACGACGTGCCCGAGGCCGCGTACTTCATCCCGCCGTTGACCACCGTTCGACCGGACTTCGACGCGGTGGCGCGGGCGAGTCTGCAAATGCTGCTGGCCCAGATCGAGTCGGGCACCGGCGGCGCGTTGCGGCAGAGCGTCGCCCCGACCCTGGTCTCCCGGGACAGCGTCGCCCCGCCACGCCGCTGACCGACCGATCCGGGTCAATTCATCATGCCGTGACGTCGATCGATAACTGATCGCGCCCAGAAAATGACGTTCGCCGATTCGTCCAGGCGTAACTATTGAACGAGCGGAAATCCCCCCGTAACATGATGGCCGTCACTGTTAGCGTTAACAACATTGGTGCCCAGCTATCGGTCCACGGGTCAGCGATCCTCGTCGTGAGGCGGGCGCCACCGACAAGGAGGCTCGATGAACCGCATCGCCCGAGGTCGTCGTTGGGGAAGCGTACTGGCGGCCGGACTGCTGCTGGCCGGTGCCCTGGTCGGCCTCCGCGCCCCCGCGGCGCAGGCGTTGGAGAACGGGGTGGCCCGCACGCCCCCGATGGGCTGGAATTCGTGGAACTCGTTCGGCTGCAACATCAACGAGGGGCTGATCCGGCAGACAGCGGACGCGATCGTCAGCGGCGGAATGCGCGACCTGGGTTACCAGTACGTGGTGGTCGACGACTGCTGGTTCAACCCGAACCGGGACGCGTCCGGCAACATCCAGGGCGACCCCGGCCGGTTCCCCAGCGGGATGAAGGCGCTCGGCGACTACCTGCACGCCCGGGGCCTGAAGTTCGGCCTCTACCAGGTGCCGGTCGACAAGACCTGCGCGCAGTACTTCGGCTCCTACCCCGGCGCCACCGGCAGCCGGGGTCACGAGGTGCAGGACGCCCGCCAGTTCGCCGCCTGGGGTGTCGACTTCCTCAAGTACGACTGGTGCTCGCCGGAGGGCAGCATAAATGACCAGGTGACCACCTTCGCCAAGATGCGCGACGCGCTGGCCGCCACCGGCCGGCCGATCGTCTACAGCATCAACCCCAACAGCATCCACGCGAAGACCGGCCCACAGCGCAACTGGGGCGACGTGGCGAACATGTGGCGTACCACCGAGGACATCACCAACGCGTGGGACACCGGCCAGACCAACGGCTATCCGATGGGCATCCAGAACATCATCAACGTGACCGTTCCGCTGGCGTCGTACGCGAGGCCGGGTGGGTTCAACGACCCGGACATGATGGAGGTCGGTCGCGGTGGCATGAACGACACGGAGATGCGCAGCCACTTCGCGATGTGGGCGATCATGGCCTCGCCGCTGATCGCCGGCAACGACGTGCGGAACATGAACGCCGCGACGCAGACCATCCTCAAGAACGCCAACCTGATCGCGATCAACCAGGACTCGCTCGGGTTGCAGGCGACGCAGGTGTCGTTCGACGGCACGCGTCGGGTGCTGGCCAAGCGTCTCGCCAACGGTGACGTCGCGGTCGCCCTGTTCAACCAGGGCGGCTCGACGACGACGATCTCGACGACGGCCGCCGCCATCGGCAAGTCGGGCACGTCGTTCACGCTGGTGGACGCCTGGACCGGTGGCACCAGCTCCAGCGGCGGGGCCATCAGTGCCAGCGTCCCCGCGCACGGCACGGTGGTGTTCCGGGTCAGTGGGGGCGGCACGACGACCCCGCCGCCGACCACGTCGAGCGCGCTCGTCAGCGCCGCCTCCGGCCGCTGCCTGGACGTGCCGAACAGCAACACGAGCAACGGCACCCAGCCGGTGATCTGGGACTGCAACGGCGCCCCCAACCAGAGCTGGACCGTGAACGGGCAGACCCTGCAGTCCCTCGGCAAGTGCCTGGACGCGCCCCTCAACGCCACGGCCGGCGCCAAGGTGCAGCTCTGGGACTGCAACGGTGGGGCCAACCAGCGGTGGACCCTGAACGCCAGCGGCACGATCAGCGGCGCGCAGTCCGGGCTCTGCCTGGACGTCAACAACAACGGCACGGCCAACGGCACCACGGTGATCCTCTGGACCTGCACCGCGGCGGCGAACCAGCGGTGGTCGCAGCGGTAGCCGATCGGCTCCGCCGCCCGACCGGCCCGCGGCGGGCCACCTGAACCGCCGGCAGTGCGGGTGCCCGCGGACGACGATCGTCGTCCGCGGGCATCGGTCTGCGCCCGACGCCCGCCCGACGCCGGTGCAGCGCCGCGACCTGCGCATCGGGCGGATCGGTCCGCCGGCGACGCGTGCGCGGGCACCTCCGTTACGAGACCGTGACACCGGTATTTCGGATGAGGTGTTGACGTGCCCTATGTGAGCGCTAACACTACCCGAAAGGTGACAGTTGGCCCCGGCACTCGACGGGGGAGTCCAGAGAGGAGAGGCCCGTGGGCAGGAGATTCCTGGTTGCTCTCGGCAGCGCGGTGCTGGCGCTAAGCCTGGCGGCATGCAGTGGCGAGGGTGCGGGCGGCAGTGGGGACAAGAGCGGGGACAAGCCCGGCGACCTGACCATCGGCGTCTCGATGCCGACCCAGACCTCCGAGCGCTGGATCGCCGACGGCAACGCGGTCAAGCAGAAGCTCGAGGCCAAGGGCTACAAGGTCGAGCTCCAGTACGCCGGCGACGACATCCCCACCCAGTCGCAGCAGGTCGACCAGATGATCACCCAGGGCGCGGACGTCCTGGTCATCGCCGCGATCGACGGCACCGCCCTCAACAGCCAGTTGCAGGCCGCCGCCGCCGCGAAGATCCCGGTCATCTCGTACGACCGGCTGATCCGCGGCAGCAAGGACGTCGACTTCTACGTCAGCTTCGACAACTACAAGGTCGGCGTCGCCCAGGGCACCGCGCTGCTCGTCGGCCTCGGCCTGCTGAACAAGGACGGCTCGAAGGGCACGGCGAAGGGCCCGTTCAACGTCGAGCTGTTCGCGGGCTCGCTGGACGACAACAACACGCAGTACTTCTTCGGCGGCGCGATGGACACGCTGAAGCCGTTCATCGACAACGGCACGCTGATCGTGAAGTCCAAGCAGACCACCCCCGAGCAGGTGGCCATCCTGCGGTGGCAGCAGGAGACCGCGCAGAAGCGGATGGAGAACCTGCTCACCTCCAGCTACAACGACGGCTCGAAGGTCGACGGCGTGCTGTCGCCGTACGACGGCATCTCCCGCGGCATCATCACCGCCCTGCAGAACGCCGGCTACGGCAGCGGCGCGAAGAAGCTCCCGGTGGTGACCGGCCAGGACGCCGAGATCGCGTCGATCAAGCTGATCAACGACGGGGTGCAGAACTCCACGGTCTTCAAGGACACCCGCCTGCTCGCCGAGCAGGCCGTGAACGCCGCCGAGGCGTTCCTGCAGAAGAAGCAGCCGCAGGCCAACGACACGCAGACGTACAACAACGGCGTCAAGGTCGTCCCGGCGTACCTGCTGCCGATCGCGACCGTCTACAAGGACGACATCAAGGCTACGCTGATCGACTCCGGCTACTGGACGGCGGAAGAGGTCGCCGCCGGTCAGGCCAAGAAGTAGACCACCCGTCGGGCTCGGCGGGTGACCGCCGAGCCCGACGCCGTGGCGTACCACGTCCGACCTGACAGAGGACAGTGACCATGGACGACACCATCCTCGAGATGCGCCGCATCACGAAGACCTTCCCCGGGGTGACCGCGCTGGAGGATGTCACCCTCTCGGTACGCCGGGGAGAGATCCACGCCATCTGCGGTGAGAACGGCGCCGGCAAGTCCACCCTGATGAAGGTGCTCTCCGGCGTGCACCCCACCGGCTCGTACGACGGGGAGATCCTGTTCGACGGCAAACCGGTGCAGTTCCGTGGCATCCGCGACAGCGAGGCCAACGGCATCGTCATCATCCACCAGGAGCTGGCCCTGGTGCCGTACCTGTCGATCGCGGAGAACATCTTCCTCGGCAACGAGCGGCGCGGTCGCGGCGGGCTGATCGACTGGAACCGGGCCAACGCCGAGGCGGCGCAGCTGCTGGAGTCCGTCGGGCTGCACGAGAACCCGGTCACCCCGGTCATCCAGCTCGGCGTGGGCAAGCAGCAGCTGGTGGAGATCGCCAAGGCGCTGTCGAAGAAGGTGCGCCTGCTCATCCTGGACGAGCCCACCGCCGCCCTCAACGACATCGACTCGGCCCACCTGCTCGACCTGTTGCGGGCCCTCCGGGACCAGGGCATCACCTGCATCATGATCTCGCACAAGCTCAACGAGATCACCGCCATCGCCGACTCGACCACCGTCATCCGGGACGGGCACACGGTGGAGACGCTCGACATGTTGGCCGACGAGGTGACCCAGCAGCGGATCATTCGGGGCATGGTCGGACGGGACATCGACAGCTTCTACCCCGACCGGGAGTCGTCCCCCGGCGAGGAGGTCCTGCGGATCGAGGACTGGACGGTACGCCACCCCGTCCAGGACCGGATGGTCGTCGAGGGCGTCGGCTTGTCCGTCCGCGCCGGTGAGGTCGTCGGCATCGCCGGTCTGATGGGGGCCGGTCGCACCGAGCTGGCGATGAGCGTGTTCGGCCGGTCGTACGGGCGGGACATCAGCGGCCGGCTCTTCGTACGCGGGCGGGAGGTGCACGCGCGCACGGTCGCGGAGGCGATCGACAACGGCATCGCGTACGTCACCGAGGACCGCAAGCGCTACGGCCTCAACCTCATCGACGACGTCCGCCGCAACGTCTCGGCCGCCGCGTTGGACCGGTTGTCCCGGCTCGGTTGGGTGAACGGCAACGAGGAGATCAAGGTCGCCGAGTCGAGCCGGCGGGAGATGAACATCAGGACCACCAGCGTCATGGCGGTGGTCGGCAAGCTGTCCGGCGGCAACCAGCAGAAGGTCGTGCTGTCGAAATGGCTGTTCACCGACCCGGACGTGCTGATCCTGGACGAACCGACGCGCGGGATCGACGTCGGTGCCAAGTACGAGATTTACACCATCATCAATCGGCTGGTGGCCGCCGGCAAGGCGGTGATCGTCATCTCCTCGGAGCTGCCGGAGCTGCTCGGGATGTGCGACCGCATCTACACCCTCGCCGCCGGCCGGATCACCGGTGAGATGCCGGTGGGCGAGGCGACCCAGGAGAGCCTCATGGAGCTGATGACCAAGGACAAGGAGCTCGTCGGATGACCAGCATCAAGACCCCCTCGACGGAGCGCCCGACGCCCTCGGACAGCACACCCGCCGCCGCCCTGCACACCGGGACGAGTGACCTGCGGGCGTTGGTGTTGAACAACCTGCGGCAGAGCGGGATCTACGTCGCCCTGGTCGTCATCGTCGCGCTCTTCGCGCTCCTGACCGACGGTGTGTTGCTGAGCCCCGGCAACATCACCAACATCGTTCTGCAGTACTCGTACATCCTAGTCCTCGCGATCGGGATGGTCATCCTGATCATCGGCGGGCACATCGACCTGTCGGTGGGATCGGTGGTCGCGCTGACCGGGGCGGTCTCCGCCGTCCTGGTGATCCAGCAGGGGCACCCGTGGTGGATCGGCGTCGTCGCCGCCCTGGTCGTCGGCGTGGCGGTGGGCGCGTGGCACGGGTTCTGGGTCGCGTACGCCGGCATCCCGGCCTTCATCGTCACCCTGGCCGGCATGCTGCTGTTCCGGGGCCTCACCCTGCAGGTGCTCGACAACATCTCGCTGTCGCCGTTCCCGGCCGAATACCAGAAGGTCGCCGCGGGCTTCCTCAACGGACTGCTCGGCGGTAACGGCTTCGACGCCTTCACGCTGCTGATCGGCGCCCTCGCGGTGGCCGGCTACGCGGTGAGCGGCTTCCGCACCCGCGTCGCGCGCATCCGCTACCAGCAGCCCGTGGAGTCGTTCCCGCTGTTCGTCGCCCGGGTCGTCGCGGTCGGCGCGGTCATCATGTACTTCGCCTGGCAGTTGGCGCACGCCCGCGGTCTGCCGATCGTGCTGATCATCCTGGCGGCCCTGGTGCTGGTCTACGGCCTGCTCACCCGGCGGACCGTCTTCGGTCGGCAGGTCTACGCGATCGGTGGCAATCTGTCGGCGGCGGCGCTGTCCGGCGTGAAGGTGCGCACCGTCAACTTCTGGATGTTCGTCAACATGGGCTTCCTGGCGGCGGTGGCGGGTGTCATCTACTCGTCGCGGTCCAACGGCGCGCAGCCGGCCGCTGGCAACATGTTCGAGCTCGACGCGATCGCCGCGGCGTTCATCGGCGGCGCGGCGGTCACCGGTGGCGTGGGCACCGTGGTCGGCGCGATGGTCGGTGGTCTGATCATGGCGGTGATGAGCAACGGCATGCAGCTGATGGGCGTCGACCAGTCGACCCAGTCGGTGGTCAAGGGCCTCGTGCTGCTCGTCGCCGTCGCCTTCGACGTCTACAACAAGCGCCGCGCCGGCTCGGCCCGCTGACCCGCGTCCCACGCAGGTGGCCCCTGACCCGCTCTGCGGTCAGGGGCCACGTGCCGTTCAGAGCCCGACTCCGCGATCGTGCACTGTGTGTCGACGATCCGCACCTTGTGCGGCATAAGTCGGGGCAGGAAGTGCACGATCGGCGGGGTGGGGGTGGGGGGTTAGTGGCAGGTGGTGGTGCCGCTGTCGTTGTAGGTTTGGCCGGCTACCGGCACGAACTGCCAGTCGTAGCTGTTGGAGTGCAGGGTGAACTTCAGGACACCCCACGCTGAGCTGTTGCGCGCCTCGCTGTTGGGCTGGATGGTGCCGAAGCCGTAGTGGCCGGCACCGCCCATCCCGGCGACGAAGCTCCGCAGCCCCCGGCTGGCGTCGGCGCCACCGGACGGGTTCATCGGCCCGAACCGCTCGTACACGTGGTTGTGCCCCCACACCACGACGTCGGCGTTGTAGTCGTAGAGCGCCTGGTACAGCGGGCGCGTCGACGTCGACGGCGCGTGGTTGGAGCTGGACGTGAACAGCGGGTGGTGCCAGTACGCCAGCGTGCACGGCTTGCTGCTGGCGGCCAGGTCCGCGCGCAGCCACTGCTCCTGCGTCGAGCCGGCCGACATGCTGATGTTCGAGTTCAGCGACACGATGTGCCAGTTGCCGAGGTCGAACGAGTAGTAGCCGCGACCGCTCGGGCCCGCGGACGTACCGAAGTAGGTGTAGTAGCCGGTCGCGCCCGACGTGTTGTAGTCGTGGTTGCCCGGCGACGGGCGGGTACGGGACTTGTGCCGACCCCAGGTGGGCTCGTAGTAGCTGGCGAACTGCGACGTGGTGCCACTGTCGTAGACGTTGTCGCCGGTGGTGAAGACCGTGCCGGAGATGCCGTCGAGCAGCGCCGCGGTGGCGCTGTCGCCCGAGCCGGAGTCGGCGATGTCGCCCGCACCGACGAAGACCGGGTCGCCGGACGGGGGCGGCGTCGTGGTGCCGGTGGCGACCACCAGTTGCGGCGCGTCGGCGCCACTCTCCCGCGTGTCGAAGTACGCGCCGTCACCGCTGGTCGAGGTCGCACCGAAACTGAACGTGCCGTTGCCGGTGACCGCGGCCGTGACGTCCAGCTCGTACCAGCTGTTGGCGCCGACCGCGCCGATCGAGCCGAGCGTGGCGCCGTCGATGCTCGGCTGGTTGCTCCACGTGGTGCCGGTCTCCGACCAGGTCGTGTTGGACATCCGCCGGAACGTGCCACCGGCATCGCTGCCGTCGTTGCCGCTGATCGTGCGCAGCCGCAGCTTGGCGCTGGTCACCGTGCCGCTGACGCCGCTGACCGTGAAGCGCAGGAACGAGCGTCGCACCGGCGAGTTGTCGACCACGATCTGGGTGGACGTGCCGTAGTTGGTGGACGCGGTGTCGCTCTGGACGTAGGTGTCGGCGACCGGCGTGAACGTCACGCTCGCCGCCGACGCCGCGCCCGCTCCGGCGACGACGACGGCGGCCGTCGCGGCGAGCACCACCGCGACCACCCCCAGTGTCACCGACGGGCGGGGAAATCGAATGTCCATCCAGGACTCCTTCGTTGCGGGTTGAGGCGCAAGGAATGTAGGGAGGTCGATGGGCCGGCGGGCCACGCGCGGATGAACAAAGCGTCCGGACAGGCGAACACCTCGATGTTCGTGGGCCGTTCATGCACCGCATGCCTGGCTGCCACGCGCGGTCTGTTGTGTCCCGTCGGACTGGTTCAGCACGATGGCTGACCGTCAGCCGTCGATCCGAGGAGATGCGCGTGTACCTGTCGACCGTCTCCCGACCGGTCACCGGTCCGCCGGGGCCGCGACGCCGACGGTTCGCCATGGTCAGCGGCAACGTGGTGGCACTCGGCACGGTCAGCCTGATCACCGACGTCTCCGCCGAGATGGTGGCGGCCGTCCTTCCGCTCTACCTGGTGCTGGGTCTGCAACTCAGCCCGGTGGCCTTCGGCGTGCTCGACGGCGTCCACACCGGCGCGACGGCGCTGCTGCGGGTCGTCGGCGGTTTCGTCGCCGACCGGTTCCGGCGGCGCAAGCTGGTCGCCGGCGCCGGCTACGCGCTCTCGACGGTCGCCAAGCTCGGCCTGCTGCTCGCCGGTCGGTCGGTGCCGGCGATCGGCGCGGTCATCGCCGTCGACCGGCTCGGCAAGGGCATCCGCAGCGCGCCCCGCGACGCGCTGATCACCCTGTCCACCCCGCCCGAGGCGCTCGGGCGCGCGTTCGGGGTGCACCGGGCCATGGACAGCGTCGGCGCGTTCCTCGGGCCGCTCGCCGCGTTCGCGGTGCTGCTGGCCGTCGGGCAGTCGTACGACGCGGTCTTCGTCACCAGCTTCTGCGTCGCCGCCCTGGCTGTCGTGGTGCTCGTGCTGTTCGTCCGGGAACGCCCCGACGGCGAGCCGGCCGACGGGCCGGACGAGCCCCGGGTCTCCGTCCGCGAGGCGTTCGGGCTGCTGCGCGGCCGGCCGGCCCGCCGGATCGTGCTGGCGGCGGCGCTGCTGGGGCTGGGCACCATCGGCGACGGCTTCGTCTACCTGCTGCTGCAACGCCGGGAGGATCTCGGCCTGCGGTGGTTTCCGCTGCTCGCGGTCGGCACCAGCCTCGCCTACCTGCTGCTCGCCGCCCCGCTCGGTGTGCTCGCCGACCGGATCGGCCGGCTCCCGGTCGTGGTGGGCGGATACCTGGCCCTCGGTGCGACGTACCTGCTGCTGTCCGGCCCGGTGCACGGCTGGCCGGTCCTCGCGCTGACGCTGGCGCTGTACGGCACGTTCTACGCGTGCACCGACGGAGTGCTCATCGCGCTCGCCGGGCCGGTGCTGCCGGCACGGCTGCGGACCACCGGGATCGCGCTCGTCCAGACCGGGCAGGCGCTGGCGTACCTCGTCTCGTCGGTCCTGTTCGGCCTCGCCTGGCAGGCGTGGGGGCCGCAGAACGCGACCCGGGCGGCGGCCCTCGCGGTCGCCGTCGTTCTCGTCGGCACGCTGCTCCTGCTGGCTCCCCCGTTCCGTTCCGTGCCCCGGAGGGTGTCCCGATGACCGCGATGTCGACCCGAGCGAAGATCGCCGTGGTGACCGCCTCGGCGGTGCTGCTGGGTGCCGTGGCGGCCGGCTACGCCGCCACGGCGGCGGAGCCGACCCGCACGCCGCCGCCCGCCGCGGGCGACCGGGCGGTCACCCTCACGCCGGGTCCGCGACTGCTCGCGATCACCGACCGGTACGTCTCCGCCGTCGCCGCGACCGACCCGTCCGGGCCGCGCACCGTGTCCGGACTGGAATGCCTACGGGTGTACGCCGCGGCCGGCACCGGTGTCTGCCTGCGGCCGGAGAACGCCTGGTCGTACCAGGTCGTCGTGCTCGACTCCGCGCTGCGTCCGACACGCACCCTGAGCGTGCCGGGCCTGCCGAACCGGGCCCGTGTATCGGCGTCCGGGCGGATGGTCTCCTGGACGACGTTCGTCGGCGGCGACTCCTACACCGCGAGTGGCTTCTCCACCCGTACCGGAATCCTCGACACCGTGACCGGCGCGACGGTGACCTCCCTTGAGGAGTTCGCGGTCACCCGCGACGGTCGACGCCACCGCAGCCCGGACGTCAACTACTGGGGCGTCACCTTCACCGCCGACGACAACCGCTTCTACGCGACCATGTCGACGCAGGGCCGGCGGTATCTCGTCCGGGGCGACCTCGCCGCCCGGACGGTCGAGACGGTGCGGGAGAACGTCGAGTGCCCGTCGCTGTCACCCGACGGCACCCGGATGGCCTTCAAGGAGGCCGTCGACGCGACCCCGGCGAAGGGCTGGCGGTTGTCCGTCCTCGACCTGGCGACCATGCGGGTGACCGCGACGGCCGAGACGACCAGCGTCGACGACCAGGCCGCCTGGCTCGACGACGCGACGCTTGCCTACACGCTGCGCGCGGACGACGGCCGGCCGGACGTGTGGAGCGTCCCGGCCGACGGGTCCGGCGCGCCGAAGCTGCTGATCCCCGGCGCGGAGTCCCCGTCCCCGCTCACCTGAGGGTCAGGACACCTGACCCGCCTTGGCGCGGACAACATCCCGTCATGTCGGATTCCGCGGCGCACCCATCGCCGTTCATCGACGTTCCCGAGGGTATTGACCATGACAAGGCTGAGCCGTCGCATTTTCGTCCTCAGTGGACTGGTTGCCACCGGCGTCGCGGTGACACCCCGCCAGGGTGCCCGAGCCGCCGCGGTGCCGTACCCCTTCAAACTCGGTGTGGCGTCCGGTGACCCGGCGCCCGACAGCGTGGTCCTCTGGACCCGGCTGGCACCGTCACCGCTCAACGCCGACGGACAGGGCGGCATGGCCAACGCCGACGTGACCGTCGAGTGGCAGGTGTCCACCACCGACCGGTTCACCTCGCTGGTCGCCTCCGGCTCGGTGGTGGCCCGCTACGCCGACGCGCACTCGGTGCACGTGATCGCGGGCGGGCTCGCCGCCGACTCCGACTACTTCTACCGGTTCCGCGCCCAGGGCCAGATCTCCCCGGTCGGGCGGACGCGGACCGCCCCGGCACCGAGCAGCTTCGGCCGCGACCTGGTCATGGCCTTCGCCTCCTGCGCCCACTACGAGGCCGGCTACTACACCGCCTACCGGCGGATGGCCGAGGAGAACCCGGGGCTGATCCTGCACCTGGGCGACTACATCTACGAGGGCGGCGTCGGCACCTCGGCCGTACGCCAGCACGTCGGCGCCGAGATCGTGTCGCTGGCCGACTACCGCCGCCGGTACGCGCTCTACAAGTCCGACCCGGACCTGCAGGCGGCCCATGCGGCGGCACCCTGGCTGGTCGTGCCGGACGACCACGAGGTGGAGAACAACTACGCGAACATGGAACGGGGCGTCGAGCATGGACGCGTGGGACGGCTACCGCGCCTCCCGCAGCCGGATCCAGACCGGCTGGCAGCAGCGTGGGGTGCGTAACCCGCTGGTGCTCACCGGCGACGTGCACCGGTCGTGGGCCAACGATCTCAAGGCCGACTACGCCAACCCGTCCTCGGCCACCATCGGCACCGAGCTGGTCTGCACCTCGATCAGTTCGACCGGCAACGGCAGCGGCAGCACCACCGTCCCGAACGCGGCGGCCAACCCGCACCTGAAGTTCTACTCCGACCGGCGCGGCTACGTCCGTACCACGATCAGCCGCAGCCAGGTCCGCGCGGACTTCCGCGCGGTGAACACGGTGACCGAGCACGGCGCGGCGGCGTCCACGGTGCGGTCGTTCGTCATCCTCGACGGCCAGCCCGGCCTGCAGGCCGGGTAGAAGGAGAGCCACCCATGACCGCACTCACGTCACTGCTCGCCGCGTCCCTGCTCGTCCCGAACGTGGTGCCGGCCCCGATCGCCGTCACCGCCGAGGCGATCACCTGGACCACGGCGAACAGCGTCGCCACCGGCGACCAGGATCTGCCCGCCATCGCCATGAACCGCAACGGTCACGTCGCGGTGGTGTGGGAGGACGACCGGGACAGCACCGCCCCGGCGGACGACACCCACACCGAGGTCTACCTGCGCCTGTTCCGCGACGGCACGCCCAGCTACGAGCTGAAGCTGTCCACCGGAGGCACCAGCGGAGCCGCGTGGCGGCACATCAGCCCCGACGTGGGGCTCGACGACAAGGGCAACGCCGTGGTGGTCTGGGCCGCCGACGGCGACGGCAACGGCGTCTACAACATCCAGTACCGGGTGGTGTCGCCCACCGGCACGGTGCTCGGCTCGGGGCAGGCCAACGCCTCCGACGCGGGGCAGCAGATCTGGCCGAAGGTGGCGGTCGACCCGGACGGCGCGCCCACCAACGCCGCCGCGGTCGGCTTCACCGTGGTCTGGGAGGACGTGCAGGGCACCGCTCCCGCCACCATCAAGGCCGCCGGCTTCACCGCCGCGACCACCAAGGGGTACGAGGTGACGGCCTCGCAGACGACCGGCGCGCACCACCGCCCCGACGTGGCGGTGTCGGCGTCCGGCGAGGCGCTGGTGGTGTGGGACGAGGACGCCGACGCGAACGGCTCGTACAACATCGGTCTGACCCGGCTGGCCCGGTCCAACGGCGCGGTGGTGCTGTCCCGGCGGACGGCCAACGCGCAGAACGGCGGACAGCAGCAGCGGGCCTCGGTCGCGGCGACCTTCGCCGGTGACTTCACCGTCGGCTGGGAATCCGACCACACCGGCACCCGGGGCGTCTGGGCCCGGTCGTTCACCGCCGCCGGTACCGCCCGGCACGGCGAGGTCCCGGTGTCGACCGGCACCGGGGCCGTCGCGCCCAGCGTCGGCATCGACGACGAGGACAACGTCGTGGTGGGCTGGACGGTGTCCGGCACCAACCCGGACGTCTGGGCGCGGGGCCTCAACCCCGACGGCACGTTCGACGGCCGGCTGGCCGCGCAGGCACTGAGCCAGACCACGACGGGCCGGCAGGAGCACTTCGCCGTCGCCGCGTCCCCGTGGGGCGAGGTGAGCCTCTGCTACACCGACGACAACGACGGTAACGCCTTCGACCAGGTGCTCCTCGGCCTCGGGGCGACGAACTCCACCTGGCTCATCTCCGCCGACGAGCTGCGCCGCCGCAAGGCGCGGGCGGGCTTGACGACCCGCTGAGCGGGGCGTGATCCACTCGGTTCGGTGAAGTCGCGGTGTCCCCGGCAGCGGGACACCGCGACTTCGGCGAAACCGCGATGTGCTCAGCCGATCCGGGTCAGCGGGCCCTGCGACTCCCGCCCCGGCCGGGCGGCAACGCGGTTACCCGCGACCGATCAGCCGAAGAGCAGGTCGAGGTGGGCGTCCAGCGCGCCCAGTGCCTGTTCGGCGGTGTACTGCCCGCCCAGCAGGTAGACGCCCAGCCCCTCCATCAGCGCCAGCAGGCCGGCTGCGGCGGCGGCACCGTGGCCGTCGGGCAGGACGCTGGCAATGAAGCCGGTGAACCGCGCGGTGTCCTCGTGCAGGCCGGGCGCAGCCGACGGTCGTACCGCCGTGTAGGCGAGGAACGCGAGCGCCACCCGCCCGTCGTCGCGGGTGCGGTCGTCGAGCGGCAGCAGCGCGGCGAGCATCGTCCGCAGCAGCAGCCGAGGCGACGGGGTCTCGCCGAGCCGGGCCACCGCCTCGGTGACCCGGATCTGGCTGCGCTCGCGGACCACGCTCAGCGCGAACGTCATCATCTCGTCCTTGGTCCGGAAGTAGTGCTGGACCATCCCGGCGGACACGCCGGCCGCGGCAGCCACGTGTCGGAGGCTGACGGCCTCCAGGCCCTGATCGGCGGCGACCCGCATCAGCGCGTCCGCGATGAGGGTGCGTCGCTCCTGGTGATCGACCTTCTTGGGCATGGCCTCGATCGTTTCACAGTGGGTGACCCGGACACTCCGCCAGCGGCGGCGTCACCGGCTGACGGTGGTGCTCGCGGGGGTGCCCCGCGCGCTGCGCAGCAGGCCGTCCGGGTCGTCGGCGTACAGGCGCAGCTCGTTCATCGGCATGGAGCCGGTCTTCGGCAGGTCGAAGGTCGTCGGCCGGCGCAGCAGGACGTCGATGCTCGTCTGGCTGCCGACCGAGATGGACAGCACCCGACGGTCGCCCTCCTGCTCGACCTGCACCGACCGGCTCGACGGCAGCGACCGGTGGCGCTTGCGCAACGCCTCGACGTCCGTCCACGGGATCCAGATGTCGATGCCCGAGTTGAGCCGCACCCGCAGGCCCCGGTCACCCACGACGTGGGGGTGGATGGTCATGCTGGCGAAGAGGCCCACCATCCAGAGCACACCCCAGACGCCCAGGGCGAGCACGATCCAGCGGGCGGGCCGCCACGGCACGACGTGGGTGACGATGAGGTCGAAGATCGGGATCTCGACGACCGACAGGCCGATGAAGATGCCGAGGATCGGCTTGACCACGCCCAGGTAGCCGAACGGCTCGTCGCCGGGCCCGAGCGGCAGGGGGCGACGCCGCGCCCACACGTACAGGCTGCGCCACATCGCGGCCTCGGTAACGGCCGCCCGGCGCAGCAGCGGTCCCACGGTCGCCCTGGTCGGCGTCTTCGTGTCGGTCATCGTCGTCCTCGGGGTGGGGGATCGGCGGTCAGTGGACGGTGACGGTTCCGGCGGCGCCGTCGACCGTGACGAGCTGTCCCGTGACGATCGTCCGGGTCGCGTCCGGCACGCAGATGACGGCGGGAATGCCGTACTCCCGGGCCACGGTCGGGCCGTGGGCCATGATCGCGCCGGTCTCGGTGACCAGCGCCGCGGCGGTGAGGAAGAGCGGAGTCCAGCCGGGATCCGTGGTCGCCGCGATCAGGACGTCACCGGGTTCGACGTGGGCGGTGCCCGGGTCGTGGACCACCCGGGCGGGCCCGGTGACCCGGCCCGCGGACGCGCCCACGCCGGTGCGTGTCCCGTCGCCGGGGGGCGCTGCCGGCAGGATGGTCTCGACGTCCGTGCCGTCGGACAGCAAGGCCACCGGCACCGATCGGCGTCGCAGCTCCCGACGGTGCACGGCCCGCCGGGAGGCGACCACGTCGCGATGATCAACCCCTTGGTGTACGGCGGTGTGCACCTCGTCGAGGGTCAGGAACATGACGTCGTCGGCCTGCTCCAGCAGCCCGGAGCCGTGCAGGTCGGCGCCGATGAGCAGCAGCTGCCGACGCGTCTCCCGTAGCGGGTACAGCCCGGCGAACTTGCCGGCCTCGCGAAGGCCGGCCAACGAGCGGGCCCGGCGCAGCAGGAACCCGGCGATCCGGCCGCGCACCGGCCGCCGCCGGCGCACCCGCGTCACCAGCTCCTCCAGCGCCGTCTCCGCCGCCGCGGCGGCACGGTGGAAGCGCTGGTCGGGGCCCTGCGCCGGATCGGTGACGCGCAGGTAGTTGGCGAGCGCCGCGAAGACCGGTGTCGGATCCTCGGCCCACCGTGGCACGCCGAGGTCGACCTCCGCGACGCCCCGATGGCCGTACGCGTCCAGGAAGGCGGCCAGGCCGATGTCGGGTAGCGTTCCGCCCAGGTACCGCGTGGTCAGCTCGTCCGGTGGGGTGTCGAGCAGGAGTTGACGGTGTTCACCCACGCCCTGGGCGAGCCGCCACAGGGCCAGATCCATCTCGATGGTGACGTTGTGCGGCATCCCGGCCAGCACGGCGTGGATCTCGTCCGGCCCGGCGACACCCTTGAGCAGCGCGGCCGGCAGCGCGGCGGCGAGCATCCCGGCGACGATCGGCCACATGATCGCGTCGGCGCTGTCGTCGGCGTCGCGCGCCTGCACGAAGCGCAGACGGTCGGCGGCGGTCCGCAGGTCGTCGGGGGGCATGGACCGTACCCTGATCTGCTCGACCGCCTCGACCATCGAGATCCGTGCCGTCTCGGGCCGGGCCAGTGCGCGCACGATCCCCACCACCGCGCGACCGGCCGTGCGGAGCGACGCCGCCCCCTGCGCGGCGCCGCGCCCGGTGCCGCCGCCGGTCGGGGCGAACCGCGGGTCCGCCAGGACGTGCCGCATCACCGCCTGCGCCCGGGGGCCGAAGTCGACGGCCATGAGCTTGACCAGTCGCCTGCGCGACGACCTGCTCCGGGCCAGGTCGGTCAGGTCCCCGTAGAGGCGGCCACCGATGTCGACGATCTCGACCCGGACGCCGAGCGAGGCGAGCATCGCCGTGATCTGCGCCCGCAGGGTCGCCATGCCCATCGGGGTGACCGGTTGCAGCATGCCCTGGACGTGGCCGAACTCCAGGTAGACGCGGGGGAGGGGCCCGTCGGTGGCCGGCGGGAGGGGGAACAGAGTGGTGATCGGCCGCGACTGCAGCAACCAGAGCACGTCGTCCGCGTCGATCGCCCACTCCACGTCCTGCGGGCAGCCGAAGTGATCCTGCAACCGCTCACCGGTGGTACGCAGTCGCGCCAGGTGGGCGGGGCTCAGGCATCCCGTGTCGTCGCGCGCGACGCCGTCGAGGACGTAGTGGTCCACTCTCGTCGCGCCGTCCACCACGGCGGTGCCGAGACCCGGCGCGGCGTCGACCGCCATCTCGTCGCGGCGGCCGGTCACCGGGTTGGCGGTGAACAGCACCCCCGCCACGGTGGGCGTGACCATGCGTTGCACGACGACCGCCATCCACACCTCGTCCTGGTCGATCTGACGGGCGTCGCGGTACGCGGTCGCGCGGTCGGCGCGCAGCGAGGCCCAGCACTTTCCGATCGCGGCGATCAGCTCCGCGCCGCCCGTGACGTTGAGGACGGTGTCCTGCTGTCCGGCGAAGCTCGCGTCCGGCAGGTCCTCGGCGGTGGCGCTGGAGCGCACCGCCACCGGGCCCGCCCCGAGCCGCTGGTACGCGGCGAGGATCTCCGCCTCGGGGATGACGCCGAGCCGGTGGGCGTCGGCGGTGACGCAGAAGCCTTCGGGGACGCGTTCGCCGCGCCGGATCAACTCGCCCAGGCCGGCCGCCTTGCCGCCAACCAGGTCGATCATGTCGGTGGTCGCCTCGGACAACGCGATCACGTGCATCTGGGCGCCCCTCTCAACGCAATGCGAGTGCATTGCATCCACCGTAGCGCTTTCACGATGCAACTGCAATGTCAACGGATGTGGCCGCCACTCCAAGGCCGACGCGCAGGCGCAGGGTCGCGAGATGGCAGCCGACCGGGGCGTCGAGCACGTGATCAAGAAGCAGGACGGCACGATCGGGGAGAAGAACACCTACCCGCGCAGCCGCGACCCGCGAGACATCGAGGGCTGACCGCCCCCGGTCCCCTCCGACTGACCTCGTCGGCGTGCCCGGCGAGGTCAGTCACGTTTCGCGAGCCAATCAGGCCGGCATGACTCAGGCCGGCACGACGTAGGGGAAGGTGTCCGCGCGGGCGGCCTTCGTGACCTGCGGGTTGAGGCCGGAGGTCGTGCCGGTGTTGAGGACCAGGGAGAACATCACCTCCGGCGCGTTGTCCGCCATGGTGCGGCCGTTGCGGACCGCGAAGCCGTAGTTCGCGGGGGTGCCGACCGTGTACGACAGCACGTCGGGGTAGAGCTGCTGGGCGACGCTGCGACCGTACGCCTGGGGGTCGGGTGCGGTGCCCATCGCCGCGACGACCCCGGCGACGGCGTTGGCGATCTCCTCGCCGTCCTCGGCGAGGTCCTGACCGGGGTGCCGGACATTGGCCGGGTTGGAGAAGTCCGTGTCGTGGGGCCAGAAAATGGGCCACATCATGGGGTGACCCGCGCGGTTGATCTGCCGCCATCCACCGGCGTCGGTGGCCAGCAGGGTGCGACACCAGACGCCGATCTCGGTACCGGCGCGCAGCAGCGGCTCGTCATGGGAGACCTCGAAGACGATGGACTCGACGGTGGTGCCGGCGAAGCTGTTGCTGGCCTGGTCGATCCGCCACTTCGACCGATCCACCTGCGCGCCGTTCGTGACCGCGCCGTTGATGGTCGCGAGCTGGTCGAGATCGACATAGAACGGGTCGGTGATCCGGCCCGCCCAGATCCGGACGTTCTGCCCGATGGTCACCTCGCCGGTCCTGCCCTGCGCGATCGGAGTGCCCATGGCGGCGTCGTCACGGGCGTCGGCGCCGGCGAGTTCGTACAGCTGGAAGGTCTGCCTGGCGTCGCCGTCCGGCTCGCCGAAGGCGAAGCGGTAGGTCAGCTCCTCCATCCCCGCGCCGTTGAAGTGAATCTTGAACTCGTAGCGGGCCTCGGCGTGGAATCCGCGCTTGATGTCGGCCTTCGTCACTGAGCTGTTGACGTCCATGACGAACACGGTGGCGCGGTCGCCGTCGAAGACATACAGGTCGTCGATGAAGAGCTGCCCGCTCTGGGCGGCGAGGGGCGTGTCGAGGTGATGCGACATGGACGTGCTCCCGAGACAGCTGAGTTACTTGGACTAATCCGAACATAGCGGGCATGAGTGCGTCGCCTGCCGCATCGCCCGAATCCGATCCACCCGCCTGCCTCGCGACGAAGGACGGCATGGGGAAACGGTCGGGCCGCCCGATTTCTTCTCGGACGGCCCGGCCGCTCGCTGGCCTCGTCAGAAGCGGGACCACTTCTGGTTGGATGCGCCGAGGCAGTCCCACAGGTGCAGCTTGCCGCCGTTGTTGGGGTTGGCCTCCCGCACGTCCACGCACTTGTTGGCGCTGAGGTTGACCAGATCGCCCGCGCTGTTGAGGGTGAAGCGCTGGGCCGGATTGCCGTTGCAACTGACCAGGTTGACCTCGGTGCCGTTGGCGGTGCCGGCCCAGGCCGGATCCATGCACTTGCCCATCGCCCGCACGGTCCCGTCGGAGGCGAAGGTCCACGCCTGCGCCGCGGTGGTGTTGCAGTCCCAGATCTGGAGCTTGGCGCCCTCCACCGGGTTGGCGCTCGGGATGTCGATGCAGCGCCCGCTCTGTGCTCCCCTGATCCTGCTGGTGCCGGGGGCCGGGTCGCCTCCGCCGGACGTGTAACTGGACACCCGCACGTAGTTGACGAGCATCTGCTGTGGGAACTGGGTGGAGCCGTCCGGGTAGCCGGGCCAGTTGCCGCCGACCGCCACGTTGAGGATCATGAAGAACGGGTGGTCGAAGACCCACCGGTTGCCGCCGAGTCGGGCGGGGTCGACCCGGTGGTACTGCCGTCCAGGTACCAGGTGATCGCGTTCGGCTCCCAGTCCACCCGGTAGGTGTGGAAACCGTCGGCGAGCGGACCGCCGAGGGTGCGGCTGCCGGTGATGCCGCCGCCGCCGGAGTAGCCGGGGCCGTGCACCGTGCCGTAGACGGTGTTGGGTTCCCGGCCGATGTTCTCCATGACGTCGATCTCGCCGGCGTCGGGCCAGCCGCCACCGGTGCCGAGCATCCAGAACGCCGGCCAGATGCCCTGACCGCGTGGAATCTTGATGTTGGCCTCGAAGCGACCGTACGTCTGGGTGAAGGTCGCCGCCGTCAGCAGCCGGGCCGAGGTGTACTCGCAGCGCCCGTAGTGGCACTGGTAGTTGGCGGGGTTTTCCCGGCGGGCGGTGATGACGAGGTTGCCCTGGCCGTCGTGCACGGCGTTGCTCGTGCTGTTGGTGTAGTACTGCCGCTCGTTGTTGCCCCAGCCGCTGCCGCCGATGTCGAAGCGCCACTTGCTCTGATCGACGGGTGTGCCGGCTGGGGCGTTGAACTCGTCCTGCCAGGTGATCGGCCCGATGGCGGCCTCGGCGCGGTCGGACTGCGCCGGGACGATCAGGGCGGCGGCGGTGGTGACGAGGGCGACCGCCGCGAGGACGAAGGGTCGGAGGCGGGGTGCGGGGCGGGCTGTGAACACGGGAGGCTCCTCAGCGAGGGGGGTGGCGGAGGCTGCGCGCCGGAGAGGTGGAGAGCGCTCTCTAAAGCGAAGCATGTCGATATCATGTCTTTCTGTCAAGAGTGTTTCCAATACGACGACCGTCCGTTACCGCCCGATCGCACCCCTCGATAGCGGTCGAATCGACCCTTCCTATTGCCGTGGAGCGTCCACCCGGGACAGGATGACGAGGTTCGCAGGAAACCTCCCCGTAACCTGCGCGCTGCTGGTCTCTGTCACAAGGAAGTGGGAGTCAGTCATGAGCGACGCGTCGACGGCGCTGGGTGTGCGCCTCTACCCGGATCTGGTCGAGCGGGGTGGTCTGGCCCCCGCGCTCATCGAGACCGCCGCACACCACCAGCTCGACATCGGCCGGGTGACCGCCCCCGAGCAGGGGCGAAGCCGGTTCACCTGCGCCGAGCTGCACTCCGACCAGGGCGTCGCCTGCGTCGGGTTGGGCTCGCAGGCCCGATACTTCATGATCGACCTACGGGTTTCGGGCGAGGTGCTGGCGCGCGGCGACGTCATGGACCTCCTCCGGGTCGCCCAGGTCGCCGCCGCCTGGCGGGCCGGGCTGACGATCGCCGAACTGACCGCCCGGTTCCCCTTCATGGAGGAGAACAAGCACCGGCCCGCGCCAGTGGCCCAGGTCGGTTAGCCGGCCGCGGCTGGGTCAGCAGCGCAGCCGGGGCGGCAACGGCGGCCCGACGGTGACGTCGCGGTCCAGGTAGGACGCCTCGACGAAGGCGAGGAAGCGTTCCGCGTCGGCCGCGTTGGAGGCCAGACCGAACGAGACCCGGGCCGCGCCACCGGTCGGCAACCGCAGCGCGCCGAGGTACTGGTCGATCGTGTCGACCCGGGCCAGCAGGCGCCGCCGCAGCGAGGTCCCGCTGATCCCGAACGCGCCCTCCCCGGCACCCGGGTTGCAGAAACAGCCGGTGCGCAGGGAGAAACCGGCCGACGCGGATTCCCGGGCGATGAGCCGCTCGTCGACCAGGGACCCGTCCGGGCGCAGGACGTTGAACGTCACGGTCGCGCCCCGGCCCTCGCCCGTCGTCGGCCCGTACACCCGCACCACCGGTTGACCGGTGCGGTGCCGCAGCGCGGTCAGGCGGCCCAGCAGCCACTCGGTGAGCAGGCCGACGCGGCTGTGCACGAGGTCCACGCCGATCCCGTCGAGCCACCGCAGCCCGAACAACACGTCCGGGATGCTCAGGAAATTGAGGGTGCCGTCCTCGAACGCCGACTCGTCGTCCATCGAACGGTGCCAGTCGCCCTGCACACTGACCGCGCGGATCGTGCCGCCGGCGAACCACGGGCGGCGCAGGCGGGCCAGCGCCTCGCGGCGGGCCAGCAACGCGCCGATGCCGGTGGGGTATCCGAACAGCTTGTACCAGCTCAGGCAGACGAAGTCCGGCCGCACCGTGCGGAGGTCCAGCCGGTTCGTGGGTGTGAACGCGGCCGCGTCGAGCAGCACGTCGTACCCGTGCCGGTGGGCCAGGTCCACCCAGTCCAGCGGGTGCTGCACGCCGGAGAAGTTGCTCTGCGCGGGGTACCCGAACAGCCCTCGGCCCTGGGCCCGTCCCCACCGCCGGCCCCGGGCGGCCTCCAGCACCGTGCCCAGGTCGGACTCGGCGACGCGCAGCTCCGGGCCGCTCAGCGGCACGTAGCGCACCGACGCCCCGGCCGCCCGGGCGTACTCGCGGATGCCGTTCACCGAGTTGTGGTTGTCCCAGGTCAGCACGAGCGGCGCCGCACCGCCGAAGTCGTACGCCTCGCCGACCAGACGGCAGGCGCCGCTGGCGTTCGCGGTGAACACGACCGCGTACTCGGCCGGGTCGGCGTGGAAGAAGTCGAGCACGGCACGCCGGGTCGACTCCACCAGCGAACCGGCCGCCGCACTGGTGGGGCTCTCCGAGTGCGGGTTGCCGTACAGACCCGCCAACAGCCGGTCGTGGTGCGCCCGCACCTGCGCCTGGGCGGCCACCCCGGCCCCGGCGTAGTCGAGGTAGACCTGGCCGTGCCGGTCGAGATGCTGGTACTCGGTGGCACGCAGTTCGTCGATCCGGGCGGTGCCGGCGTACCCCGGCAGCGCGGCCGGCGAGGTGGGAGGGGTGTGCTCAGTGCCCACGGCGGGACTCTCGACGCACCAGCACCGCCCAGGTCGCGGCGAGGAAGAGCAGCACGAACGCGCCGAGCACCAGCCAGTTCACCCAGGTGCATGGGCAGGACATCCGCCGTCCGCTCGGGCTGGCGCACGACCTGCGTCCCGAGCGGCTGCGCGCCTCGCTGGACTTCCTGACCGGCCCTCGCACCGTCGGCTTCTTCGTGCCCCGGGGGCTCCCCACCGGCCTGCGGTTCGAGGCGACCGATCTGGGCTGGGCGTCGGGGGAGGGGCCGACCGTCGCCGGCCCGGCCGAGCCGTTGCTGCTCGCGCTGACCGGCCGCCCCGTCGCTCTCGACGAACTCTCCGGCGGCGGCGTCGCGACCCTGCGCGGCCGGCTGACCCGCTGACCGGGACCGAACCCGGCCGGCCTTCACCGGGGTACGCAGACTGAGGTGTCGCGTGCCTGCCACCGCTCGCACTCCGCGCACGGCGGGCGAGCGGGGTGGGCGAGCGAGGTGGGTGGGGTCCTGGAATCCGGTGTGTCCCGGGCGCGGGGAGACCGCGATATCAAGGAGAGCGAGTGGATCACGCGGATCCGCTCATTTCGGGACAGCGGGGCACGGCAGGGACGCCGGAGGCGTCGGTGTGGCCGAACGGCCCTCGCCGATGTCCGCCTCCGTCAGAGGCGTTGATCACATCGGCGTTTATCGGTGGCCGTGACGGGTGGTGTGGTGGGCGTCTGACCAGGCCGTTCGATGTCGGCGGACGGCGGGCTATGCTGCCCGGCGACCGGCCGGCGGAGATCGTGCCTGGTGGCGGGCCTGCGATCAACGACCGATGTCGATCACGTGGGCCGTCGGGCCCGGCGGGAGTGTGGCGAGCCGATCCGGGGTACCGGGAGGGGCCGCCGGGGCCGCTGTGGCGTGCGAACACTGCGCTACGTCTATATTGCCGGATTGTTACATTTTCAACAGTCCCTCGCCTTGCGGATGGCCTCTCCACCGCAATACGTTGCCGTCAACAACAAAACCAAGTGAAGGTTCAACCTTCCGGAGGCAACCGATGACGTTGGCGAGGTGGTACGAGCTATGAGCGACGTGCCGATCCTCCTTGAGATGCGCTCCATCACCAAGGAGTTCCCCGGAGTCAAGGCCCTCTCCGACGTCAACCTGGTGGTTCGCGCCGGCGAGATCCATGCCATCTGCGGCGAGAACGGTGCGGGCAAGTCCACGCTGATGAAGGTCCTCAGCGGGGTCTACCCGTACGGCAGCTACGACGGCCAGATCGTCTACCAGGGGTCGGAGAGCAAGTTCTCCGACATCCGGGCCAGCGAGAACGCCGGAATCGTGATCATCCACCAGGAGCTCGCGCTCATCCCGGGCATGTCGATCGCCGAGAACATCTTCCTCGGCAACGAACCGCGCAAGCGGGGCGCGATCGACTGGAAGGCCGCGAACCGGATGGCGCTGGACCTGATGGCCCGGGTCGGTCTCCAGGAGGACCCGGACACCCTGATCAAGGACATCGGGGTCGGCAAGCAGCAGCTCGTGGAGATCGCCAAGGCGTTCGCCAAGGACGTGAAGCTGCTCATCCTGGACGAGCCGACCGCGGCTCTGAACGAGGCCGACTCCAAGCACCTGCTGGACCTGCTGCGCGGCTTCCGCTCCCGCGGCATCACCTCGATCATGATCTCGCACAAGCTGAACGAGATCGAGGCGATCGCCGACCAGATCACCATCCTGCGCGACGGCCGGACCGTGGAGACCCTCGACGTCAAGGCGGACGGGGTCGACGAGGACCGGATCGTGCGGGGCATGGTCGGCCGTGAGCTGAGCAGCCGGTTCCCGGACCACACCCCGAAGATCGGCGACGTCTTCTTCGAGGTCCGCAACTGGAACGTGCGCCACCCGATCTCCGCCGAGCGGCAGGTCTGCAAGAACGAGAGCTTCGTGGTGCGCCGCGGCGAGATCGTCGGCTTCGCCGGTCTCATGGGCGCGGGCCGTACGGAACTCGCGATGAGTGTCTTCGGCCGCTCCTACGGGGTGTACGAGTCGGGCACGATCATCAAGGACGGCAAGGAGATCGTCCTGAAGTCGGTCGCGGACGCGATCGACAACGGGCTCGCGTACGTCAGCGAGGACCGCAAGGCGATCGGCCTCAACCTCCTCGACGACATCAAGTCGTCGACGGTGGCGGCCAAGTTGTCCAAGATCTCGCACCGCGGCGTCCTCAGCGAGGTCGAGGAGTACCAGGCGGCCGAGGCGTACCGCAAGGAGTTGCGGACCAAGGCCCCGACGGTCGACGAGAGCGTCTCCAAGCTCTCCGGCGGAAACCAGCAGAAGGTCGTCCTGGCGAAGTGGATGTTCACCGACCCGGACCTGCTGATCCTCGACGAGCCGACGCGCGGCATCGACGTGGGTGCCAAGTACGAGATCTACGGCATCATCCAGCGGCTCGCCGATCAGGGGAAGGGCGTCATCGTCATCTCCTCGGAGCTGCCTGAGCTGATCGGGCTGTGCGACCGCATCTACACCGTGTTCGAAGGTGCCATCACGGGCGAGATCGCCCGGGCGGACGCGACCCCGGAAAACCTCATGAAGCAGATGACCTCGACGAAGAAGATGCTGACAAAATGAGCCGATTGAAGGACCTTCAGAAGAACCTGTTCGGAGGCACCACCTCCAACGCTCGCCAGTTCGGGATGATCTTCACCCTGGTGGCGATCGTCGTCCTGTTCCAGATCCTGACCGATGGCCTGACCCTGCGGTCGGACAACCTGATCGCGCTGTTCCAGCAGAATTCGTACATTCTGATTCTGGCCATCGGCATGCTCATGGTGATCGTCGCCGGGCACATCGACCTGTCGGTCGGCTCCGTCGCCGCCTTCGCGGGCATCCTGGTGGCCAAGTCGATGGCCGAGTGGGACCTGCCCTGGCCCGTCGCCATCCTGTTCGGCCTCGCGATCGGCGCGATCATCGGCGCCTGGCAGGGCTTCTGGGTGGCGTACATCGGGGTGCCGGCGTTCATCGTCACCCTGGCCGGCATGCTGCTGTTCCGTGGTGGCAACCAGTTCATCGGTAACGCCAACACGATCCCGGTGCCGGAGGGCTTCCGGGAGATCGGCTCCGGCTTCCTGCCCGAGTTCGGTCCGAACACCGGCTACAACAACGCGACGCTGCTGCTCGGTCTGGCCGCCGCGGTGGCGGTGGTGTGGCGCGAGATCCAGGCCCGCAAGACCCGTCGGGCGATGGACGCCGACCCGGCACCCATGTGGATCTCGATCCTGCGGATGGCCATCATGGTCGGGGTCATCGCCTTCGCCTCGCTGCGCTTCGCCAGCGGTCGCGTCGGCACCAGCTTCCCGATCTCCGGCATCATCCTGCTGGTCCTGGTGATCGCGTACTCCTTCTACACCCGCAACACGGCCGGTGGCCGGCACATCTACGCGGTGGGCGGCAACTCCCGGGCGGCCGAGCTGTCCGGCGTGAAGCTCAAGCGGGTCAACTTCTTCGTCATGATGAACATGTCCGTCCTGGCCGCGCTGGCCGGCATGATCTTCGTGGCCCGTTCGGCGGCCTCCGGCCCGCAGGACGGCAACGGCTGGGAGCTGGACGCCATCGCCGCGGTCTTCATCGGTGGTGCGGCCGTCTCCGGCGGTATCGGCACCATCAGCGGCTCGATCGTCGGTGGTCTCGTCATGGCCGTGCTCAACAACGGCCTGCAGCTGATGGGCGTCGGCACCGACCGCGTCCAAATCATCAAGGGTCTGGTCCTGCTGCTGGCCGTCGCGATCGACGTCTACAACAAGAGCCAGGGGCGCTTCTCCGTCATCGGGAGCCTGATGCGGCCGTTCCGCCGCGAGGACTCCGCCCCACCTGCCTCACCGCCGGACGCGGAGCGCGAGCCCGCCAAGGCAGCGGTGTCCGGCTGACGGCCACCGACCTCTCCACCCGTCTCACATCAAGAAAGGCAAGTCCTCACCATGCGTAAATTCTTCGGCACGTCGGTGGTGGCCATCAGCGCCGCCGCCATGCTGGCCCTCGCCGGCTGCGGCTCCGGCCGTGACGGCGACTCCGGCTCCGGCGGCGAGGCCGCCAAGGGCTTCGCGGCGAACTCCCTGATCGGTGTCGCCCTCCCGGCCAAGACCTCGGAGAACTGGGTCCTCGCCGGTGACCTGTTCACCAACGGTCTCAAGGAGGCCGGTTTCCAGGCTGACGTGCAGTACGCCGGCGCGTCGACCACGGTCGCCGACCAGCAGGCCCAGATCACCGCCATGACCACCAAGGGCGCCAAGGTCATCGTCATCGGCGCGACCGACGCCGCGCAGCTGTCGACCCAGGTCGCCGCCGCGCACGCCGCCGGTGTCAAGGTGATCGCGTACGACCGGCTCATCACCAACACGCCGGACCTCGACTACTACGTCGCGTTCGACAACTTCAAGGTCGGCCAGCTCCAGGGCCAGGCCCTGCTGGACGGCATGAAGGCCAAGAAGCCGAACGGCCCGTACAACATCGAGCTGTTCTCCGGCTCGCCGGACGACAACAACGCCGGTGTCTTCTTCAACGGCGCGATGAGCGTGCTCAAGCCGGAGATCGACAAGGGCAACGTCGTTGTCGCCTCGGGTCAGAAGGACGTCAAGCAGACCGCTATCCAGGGCTGGAAGGCCGAGGGTGCGCAGGCCCGCATGGACCAGCTGCTGACCTCGACCTACGGCAGCAAGGAGCTGGACGGCGTCCTCTCCCCGAACGACACGCTGGCCCGCGCCATCCTGACCTCGGTCAAGGGTGCTGGCAAGCCGACCCCGGTCGTCACCGGTCAGGACTCCGAGGTTGAGTCGGTCAAGTCGATCGTCGCTGGCGAGCAGTACATGACGATCAACAAGGACACCCGCAACCTGGTGAAGGAGACCATCAACATGGTCAAGGCTCTCCAGGCCGGTAACGCCCCGCAGGTGAACGACACCAAGTCCTACAACAACGGCAGCAAGGTCGTCGACACGTACCTGCTCCCGCCGGTCGCCGTCACCAAGGCGAACGCGGCTGAGGCGTACGCCAACGACCCGAAGCTCGCGCCGCTCACCAAGTAATCACCGCACGGTAGGCAGCAACGCCGATGGGTCCCGGATCTCCTCTTCCGGGACCCATCGTCGTCCTGTCGCACCCGCACCACCCGGCAGCGACCCGGAAGGAGGTCTGACCGTGGGGGCACCCATCCGGTCCAGGCCAGCCGGCGTCGGCCGTAACCCCGAATCCCCACTGCCACCGGTCCCCGGCGCGAGCCAGGAGGAGATCCGGCGGCAGAACCTCGGCGCCGTGCTGCGTTACGTGCACCTGCACGGGCCGACGTCCCGGGCCGAGCTGACCAGCCGACTCGGCCTCAACCGCAGCACCATCGGCGCCCTCGCCGCCGACCTGGTCGCCGGTGGCCTGGTCACCGAGGACGTACCCACCACCGCCCGTCGCGCCGGCCGCCCCTCGCTGGTGGTCAGCCCGCGCTCCGACCGGGTCTACGCACACGCCCTGAGCATCGACGCGGACCGGCTGCGGGCCGCCCGGGTCGGCCTCGGCGGACGCATCCTCGATCTGCGCGAGGTCGCCCGGCCCGGCGGCATGTCGGCCGTCGACGCCGTCCGGCCGCTCGCCGACCTGGTCCGCGACATGGAACGCTCGGTGGCCCCCGACGCGCTGCTGGTGGGCGGCGCGGTCGCGGTGACCGACACCACCCGCACCCCCGACGGCAGGATCAGGGTCGCGAGCGTCGAGGCGACCCTCGGGGCCGCGCTCGAGGCCGAGCTGACCGCCTGCCCGGGCTTCGTGGCCGGCGACCTGGCCGACATCGCCGGCCTGGCCGAGCACGTACGGGGCGTGGCCGCCGGCGTCGACGACCTCATCTACCTGCACGGCGACGTCGGGATCAGCGCCGGCATCATCGTCGGCGGCCGGCTGATGGCCGGCCACCGTGGCCACAGCGGCAAGGTCGGCCACATGGTCGTCAACCCGAACGGCCTGCCCTGCGGCTGCGGCTCGCGGGGCTGCTGGGAGACCGAGATCGGGGAGGCCGCGCTGCTGCGGCATGCCGGCCGGGACCCCGGCGACCGTGCGGCGGTGGCCGAGGTGCTGCGCGCCGCCGCAGATGGCGACTCGACCGCACGGGCGGCGGTCGAGCAGGTCGCCGAGTGGCTCGGCTTCGGCGTGGCCAACCTGGTCAACGTGGTCAACCCGGACGCGGTGGTGTTCGGTGGCTCGCTGCGCGACATCTTCACCGCCGGGGCGGACACGGTCCGCCGTCGGCTGGACACCATGCCGCTGCCGGGAGCCCGGGAGCACCTGCGGTTGCGCGCGGCCGCGCTCGGCCGCGACGCCGTCCTGATCGGTGCCGCCGAGCTGGCCTTCGACAAGCTCCTGGCCGATCCGCTCAACGTGGGTGTGGCGGGCCAGACCGAGACCGCCACCCCGGCGTAACCCGCCCGCGACGTCGGGCAGTGCTGGCCGTGGCCTGGCCGATCGTGCTGGTCGCCGTCTTCGGGCCGCTCTCGGTCGCCCGGTACCGGCGGCTCGCCGGCTGAGCCGCCGACCGGCGCGGTGTCGGTGCTCGCCGTTAGGGTCGGCGACGTGGTCGTCCACCAGATCGATCGGGCTCAGGCGCGGCGGATCGCCGTCCGTGCGCAACTGCTGGCCGCTCCGCGCCCGCCCGACCTGCTGACGGTGGTACGCCAGCTGACCCTGGTGCAGATCGACCCGACGGCCGCCGTCGCGCCGAGCGCCGACCTGGTGTGCTGGAGCCGGCTCGGCTCGTCGTACCAGCCGGAGCACCTGCGGCGGGCGCTGGAACGGGACCGGACGCTCTTCGAGCACCACGCGATGGTGCGTCCGATGGAGGACCTGGGGCTCCATCTCGCCGCGATGGCGCAGGCGCCCGCCCACGGGCGGCAGCGCGAGTGGTTGCGTGCCAACGACTCGTTCCGCCGCGACGTGCTCGACCTGCTCCGCTCCAACGGTCCGCTGCTCTCCCGCGACATCCCGGACACCTGCGTGGTGCCGTGGCCGTCGTCGGGGTGGACCAACAACCGCAACGTCACCCAGATGCTGGAGTTCCTGGTCCTGCGTGGCGAGGTCGGGATCGCCGGCCGCCGGGGGCGGCAGCGACTCTGGGACGTGGCGGAGCGGGTCTACCCGGCCGGTACGCCCGTCGTCCCTGTGGAGCAGGCGCACCGGCTCCGCAACGAGCGCCGGCTGCGGGCGTTGGGCATCGCCCGGGAGAAGACGGTGGTCGTCCCCGGCGAACCGGCCGAGGTCGGTGACGCCGGTGAGCCCGCGGTCGTCGAGGGCGTCGCAGGCGTGTGGCGGGTGGACCCGGCCGCGCTCGGGCAGCCCTTCACCGGTCGTACCGCGGTGTTGTCGCCCTTCGACCGGCTGGTGCACGACCGGGTCCGCCTGGCCGAGCTGTTCGACTACGAGTACGTGCTGGAGATGTACAAGCCGAAGGCCAGCCGGCGGTGGGGCTACTTCGCGTTGCCGATCCTGCACGGCGACCGGCTGGTCGGAAAGGTCGACGCCACCGCCGACCGCAGGCGCGGCGCGTTCACCGTGCACGCCGTCCACGAGGATGTGCCGTTCACTCCGGAGCTGACCCGGGCCGTGCACGACGAGCTGCACGACCTGGCGTCCTGGCTCACGCTGACCGTCGAGGGCCTGCGCTGACGGGTGCTCGCCGAGGCCCCCGCACCCCGACGAGCACCCGTTGACCGGCCTACGCGATCCGGCGGACCCGACGCACCGCGAGGTAGAGCAGCAGCACCGCCAGGGCGACGAAGATGCCCGTCTCGATGCCCTGGAACAGCCAGAACCGGTCCGCCGGCTGGTACAGCTCCCAGTTGTACGCGCCCGGTTGAAGGCCCAGCTCGGCACCGCAGGCCCGGCCGTCTGGGCCCTTTCCGCCCGGCGGACACTGGATCCGGGCGTTCTCCGCGACCATCGTCCCGTCGGGGTTCCGGATGCCCGCGGCGAGGATCCAGTTGCCCCGGTCTCCCTCCGGAATCCCGTTCCCCTCGATCGGGAAGGTCTGGGTGCGCGCGGGCTGGTAGTGCGGTCGGGCCAGCATCTCGACGGCTGCCCGTACGCCGATGAACCCGGCCAGGGTGATGCCCATGGCGGGCAGCATCCGCTTCCACACGGTGCCGGCGAAGATGCCCAGCGCCACGGCGAAGAGGGTGTAGCCGATCGGCACGATGCCCTGCAGATCGAAGACGATCACGCCGAGTCGGCCCTCGTGTGCGGCCTGGGTGAGCGGTGCGACCCACCACGACATGCCCAGTCCATAGCCGACCGAGAGGAGCACGACGGCCCCGCCGACCAGCCCGAACTTCACCAGCGCCCAGCGGGTGCGGCCGACGCCCTGGGTCCAGACGAACCGGTGCGTACCCTGCTCCACCTCGCGAGCGACCAGCGGTGCGCCCCAGAACAGGCCGACCAGCACCGGCAGGCTGATCAGCAGCACCGCAACCAGGTTCAGACTGTCGTACCGGTCGCTGAACCGGCGGAGGCCCACGTCGCAGGTCTGCGCGGCCGCCTCGCTGAGGGCGGACGGGCGTAGGCACTCGGCCAGCCCGAGGTCGGCGAAGGTGTGCCGCATCGACAGGCCGATCGGCACCAGCACGGCGGCGAGCACCGCGAACCCCAGGAGGGTGTAGAGCGCCAGCTTGCGGTGCTGCCGCCAGGTCAACCAGATCATGCCGCCACTCCCCACTCGCTGTGACTGGTCTGCGTGGTGCCGTCGGCCAGGTAGGCCAGCACGACGTCCTCCAGGCTGACGTCACGGACCGTCCAGGCCGGGTCGGTGACCGGGCCGTCGGTGCGGACCAGCAGGGTGGACTGCCGGTCGGTGTGGCTGGCCCGGACCACGGCGGCGACGCCCCCGATCACGCCGCCGTCGTGCCGGGGACCGACCAGTTGGCGGTGCTCGGCGACCAGGTCGTCGACGGCCCCGGTGAGCTGCACCTGGGAGGCGTTGAGCACGATCAGGAAGTCGCAGACCCGTTCCAGGTCGGCCAGCAGGTGCGAGGAGAGCAGCACGGTGGTGCCGGATTCCGCCACGCTGCCCATCAGCGACTGGAGGAACTCCCGGCGGGCGAGCGGGTCGAGGCTGGCGACCGGTTCGTCGAGCAGCAGCAGCCGGGGCTGCTTGGCCAGCGCCAGGGCGAGCGCCACCTGGGCCCGTTGCCCGCCGGAGAGCTTGCCGACCGGGCGGTCCGGCGGAATGCCGAGCTGCGCCAGTCGCTGGCGGGCCAACCCCGCGTCCCACCGCTTGTTCAGCTTGCCGCCGGCGATCACCAGCTCGGCGGCGGTGAAGTCCCGGTACAGCGGGGTGTCCTGGGCGACGAACCCGATGTCGGAGAGGCCCTCGGTGTCGCCGTAGGGCGAACGGCCGAACACCCGTACCGCGCCCGAGTCGGGCTTGAGCAGCCCGACGGCCAGGTGCAACAGCGTGCTCTTGCCCGCGCCGTTCGGCCCGACCAGCGCGGCGATCCGGCCGGCCGGCAGGTGCAGCGAGCAGTCCCGTAACGCCCAGGTGCTGCCGTACCGCTTGCCCAGCCGGTCCGCCTCTAAGACCATGTCCATCCGTTGTCCTCTCGTTGCGCTCATGCGGGTTCTCTCTGCGGGGCGTCGTCGGCGAGGGTGGCGCGCAGCGTCGTCTCCACGAGGGCGATGACGTCCTCGGCCGTGAGACCGGCGGCCTGCGCGCGGTGCAGCCAGGCGACCAGGTCGTCGCGAAGCTCGGCCTGGTTGGGCAGGGACGCGCCGGCGAGGGTGCGCTGGACGAACGTGCCCACCCCGGGTCGGCCGCCGACCAGACCCTCGATCTCCAACTCCCGGTACGCCTTCAGCACCGTGTTCGGGTTGATCGCCAGTGACTGCGCGACGTCCCGGACCTTCGGCAACTGGTCGCCCGGCGAGAGCAGACCCACCCGCAGCGCCTGTTTCACCTGCTGCACGAGCTGCATGTAGGTGTTCACCTTCGACCGGCTGTCCAGCACGAACTCGATCACTCGAGATGATCCTTCCTGTTGTCCTACGACAGTAGGACTAATAGACAGCTTCACCGGGGGAACCCCACCTGTCAAGCACGACCCGGCGTGCCGTGGAAAACACGGCGCGGCGGCGGTGGGTGACACCGGCGGGCCAGAGGTTGGCACCGACGGGCCAGCGGATCGGGAAGGGGCCGGCAGGCGATCCGCGCGAACGGAGGTGGTCGATGGTCACCAGGCAGCTCACGGCGTCGACGGCGACACCGCTACAGACGGCCCGAGCCCGGGGTCGGGTACGCGGACGGCTGATCCTGCTCGGCCCGGCGTTCGTGGCCGCCGTCGCGTACGTCGACCCCGGCAACTTCGCGACCAACTCGGCGGCCGGCACCCGCTACGGCTACCTGCTGGTCTGGGTCGTGGTGGTGGCCAACCTGATGGCCATGCTGGTGCAGACGCTCACCGCCAAGCTGGGCCTCGCCGCCGGGCGCAGCCTGCCCGAGCTGTGCCGGGAGCGCCTGCCAAGGCCGGTGAACCGGATGATGTGGGTGCAGGCCGAACTGGTCGCCATGGCCACCGACCTGGCCGAGGTGATCGGCGGCGCGGTCGCCCTCTACCTGCTCCTCGGCATCCCCCTGCTGCCCGGCGGGATCATCATCGGCACCGCGGCGTTCGCCGTGCTCGCCCTGCGCTCACGCGGGTTCCGCGCGTTCGAGATCGGCATCGCCGTGCTGCTCGGCGTCATCGTGTTGGCCTTCGCGGGCAACCTGCTCGCCTCCGGTTCCGACCCCGGCTCCGCCGTCGCCGGCCTGGTGCCCCGGCTCCAGGGCACCGACAGCGTGCTGCTGGCCGCCGGCATCCTCGGCGCCACCGTCATGCCGCACGTCATCTACGTGCACTCCGCGCTGACCCGCGACCGCATCCCCGCCGCCGACGACAGCGAACGCCGTACGCTCTTTCGCGGCCAGCGCACCGACGTGCTGCTCGCGCTGACCGCCGCCGGAGCGGTCAATCTCGCCATGCTGCTGATCGCCGCGGCCAGCTTCCGCGGTGGTGGTCCCGCCGGGGCGGACAGCCTGGAGGGAGTGCACGCCGGCCTCGGACAGACCATCGGCACCGCCGCCGCGTTCGCCTTCGCCATCGCGCTGCTGGTCTCCGGGCTCGCGTCCACCAGCGTCGGCACCTACGCCGGCGAGGTGATCATGGAGGGTTTCCTGCGGCGGCGGGTGCCGTTGCTGCTGCGCCGTCTGGTCACCCTGCTGCCCGCGCTCGCCGTGCTCGCCATCGGCCTCGACCCCACCCGGGCGCTGGTGCTGTCCCAGGTCATCCTCAGCTTCGGTATCCCGTTCGCGCTGATCCCGGTGGTCGCCTTCACCCGCCGCCGCGACCTGATGGGAAACCTGGTCAACCACCCGCTCACCACCGCCGCCGCGTCGCTGGTGGCGGTGCTGGTGGTCGCGCTCAACGCCTTCCTGCTCTGGCAGGTCGCCATCGGCTGAGCGGGCCGGGTCGGCAGGACACGCTGGGCGGGCCGGACCCGGCCCGGTGCGGTCAGGTCCGGCGGCCCTCGTCGCGGGCCGGGATCTCCTGACGCTGTTCGAGGGCGTCCGCCGGGTTGGCGTCGGCCGGCAACGACGTCACCTCTTCCAGCGTGCCCGCCGGCAGCGCCCCCTGCTCGGCGAGGTCGGCCTCGGACGCCTCCGGGTCGACGTCACCCGACACCCGGTCCGGCGGCCCGACGTCGAACGCGTCCTGCCGTTGCTCGACGGCATCCGCCTCCGGGGGAGGGATCGGAGCGCTCTGGTCGTCCCGGTACGTGCTCATCGCAGCCTCCTCGCGGCGGTCGTCGACAGGCCGCCGGGCCGCTGCCTACCCCGTACCGCCACACTCAGGCATCACGCCCCGCAGTCTCCGCCCGGTCGTCCGGTTCGTACCGCCGTGGGTGCCCCGAGATCGACCGGGGCCGGGCCGCCCGAGCAGACCAGCGCGCCCACCTGACCGCCGGCGAGGATCGGCGCCGACGCGGTGCCGGTGAGCGCCAGCGGGCCGGCCACCCGCGTCCCGACCACCGTGACGTGGCCGGTGGTGCCGGTCAGCGCGACCGCACCGCGGACCTCGGCGGTCAGCAGTTCGACGGCGGTGGCACCGGACGACGCCAGGCTCCCGGCGATCGAGGACCCCTCGGCGACCAGGGCGGCACCGGGTGCGACGGTGACCGGGCCGGTGACGGTGGCCCCCCGCAGGCAGGTGACGCCGGCGGCGAGCACCAGCGGGCCGGCGTGCCGGCCGGTGACCACGCTGGTGCAGGCCGGTGGCGGCGGGATCAGCGTGGCCACGAACGCGCCGGCCGCCCCGATGTTGCCCACCGCGTCGATGCCCCGGTACTCGATCGTGTGCCGGCCGTACCCGGGGGACCGCTCGGCGAACGGGGACACCGACAGGCCGCCCGAGCCGAGGTTGCCGTAGACCAGGCCGTCCACGTCGGTGCCGGTGGCGGTGAACAGGAACGGCGAACGGGCATCCGTGGGCCAGCCGTAGTAGTTGTGCCACCCGTCGCCGTCGAGGCGGCTTCGGGCTCGTCCTCGGCGCCGTGCTGGCGCTGGCCCAGGTCGCACCCGCCCAGGCCGAATCGAACGGCGGCGTCCGGGTGATGCCGCTCGGTGACTCGATCACCGACGGGTTCAACGTGCCCGGCGGGTACCGGATCAACCTGTGGCAGCGGCTGGCCGGCGGCGGCTACACGGTCGACTTCGTCGGCTCGGGATTCAACGGCCCCGCCAGCCTCGGCGACCACGACCACGAGGGGCACTCCGGCTGGCGCATCGACCAGCTCGACGCCAACATCGTCACCTGGCTGCGGGCCACCGACCCGCGGACCGTGCTGCTGCACATCGGCACCAACGACGTGAACCAGAACTACGACCTGGCCAACGCGCCGGCCCGGCTCTCCGGCCCCATCGACAAGATCAGGTCGACGGTGCCGGAGGTCGAGCTCTTCGTCGCCACCATCACCCCCGAGTCCGACCCGAACCTGGAGGCGAGGGTCCGGGCGTACAACGCGGCGATCCCCGGCGTCGTGGCGCAGAAGGGCAGCCGGGCGCACCTGGTCGACATGCACGCCGCGCTCACCACCGCCGACCTCGCCGACGGCGTCCACCCCAACGCCGGCGGGTACGACAAGATGGCGGTCCGCTGGTACGACGCGCTGCGCTCGGTGCCCGGCAGTCTCGTCCCCGGCGGGCGGCCCACCGGTGGGCACCCCGGTCGGCCTGGTCAACCCCGCCTCCGGGCGGTGCCTGGACGTCTCCGGCGCCAGCACCACCGCCGGCGCCCTCACGATCATCTGGGACTGCCACGGTGGCACCAACCAGCGCTGGACCCGCACCGCCGCCGGTGAGCTGCGGGTCTACGGCGACCGGTGCCTGGACGTGAACGGCGGGGCGAGCGCGGACGGCACCAGGGTGCAGCTCTGGACGTGCAACGGCACCGGCGTACAACGCTGGTCCACGCGGTAGCGGACAGGACATCGGCAACGCGCGCCGACGCGTCCCCCGGAGATGACCACCGCCGGTGGGTGGGATCCGCCAGGATGGTCGGGACGGCCGGGACACGGCCGCGACGAGGAGGCGGGCGATGCGGGTACGCGGGTGGCTGACCCGGGGGCGGCGTGCCCGCGCGACAGCGGCGCTGACCGCGCTGGCGGTCGGTGCCGTGCCGGCCGCGCTGCTGACGCCGGGCGTGGCCGTCGCGGCGAGCCCGGCGCAGGTCTGCCAGGTACGGGACGACCGGCTCACCGAGATCTCCGGGATGGTCGCCACGGACGACGGGTACGTGGTGGTCAACGACGGTGCCGACGACGAGGCCCGAAGCCGGATCTTCTTCCTCGACCGGGGCTGCGCCGTGACGCGGACGGTCAGCTACCCCTCCCGTCCCCGCGACACCGAGGACCTGGCGATGAGCCGGGACGGCACCCTCTGGGTCGCCGACATCGGGGACAACGACCGCACGCGGGAGACGGTCGCCCTGTGGCGGCTCGCACCGGGCGCGGACGAGCCCGTGCTGCACCGGATGACGTACCCGGATCGCCCGCACGACGCGGAGGCGCTGCTGCTCGACGCCGACGGCCGGCCGCTGGTCATCACCAAGGACGGCAGCGGCACCGCCGTCCTCTACGCGCCGACCGCCGCGCTCCGGCCGGGCGCGAAGACGCCGCTGGCCTCGGTCGGCCAGGTGGTCCTGCCGCCCAGCACCACCGCCAACCCGTACTCGTTCCTCGGTCGGCGGGTGGTCACCGGCGCGGCGAACGCACCGGACGGGCGCCGCGTGGTGCTGCGCACCTACGCCGACGCGATCGAGTACGACGTACCCGACGGTGACGTGGTCGCCGCGCTGACCAGCGGCACCCCGCGGACCGTCCCGCTGCCGGACGAGCCGCAGGGCGAGTCGATCACCTACAGCCGGGACGGCCAGTCGCTGCTCACCGTCTCCGAGTCCGCCGACCAGGCGCCGGGCGCCCGCCCGACGATCCTGCGGTACGCGGCCCCGACGGCGACCGCCACCGGCTCGCATCCGGCGGAGTCCACCGCCGCGGCCCCGCCCGCGACCACGGCGGCCCTTCCCGCGGCCGAGCACACCGGCGACGTCGGCGGCCCGATCTGGCCGCTCGCGGCCGGCGCCGGGACGCTGTTGGCGCTCCTCGCGGTCGCCGGAGTGCTGTGGCGGCGGCACACCGACCGCCGGTGACCGACGGGTCACCGACCGGCCCGGACCCGGTGCGGCAGGATGGGCGGATGTCCGTGCTGTCCACGTTGCGCCACCCGATCGTCGCCGCCCCGATGGCCGGCGGCCCGTCCACACCGGCGCTCGTGGCGGCCGTGTCCGCCGCCGGTGGCCTGGGCTTCCTGGCCGCCGGGATGATCGACACCGGCCGGCTGGTCGCCGACGTCGCCGAGGTCCGCGCCCGCACCGACCGGCCGTTCGGGGTCAACGTCTTCCTGCCCGGCTCCGGCCCGGTCGACGAGGCCGCCATCGAGGCGTACGCGCAGCGGCTCGCCCCGCAGGCCGACCAGCGCGGGGTGCGCCTCGGCGAGCCGGTGGGCGGCGACGACGCGTACCCCGGGAAGCTGGCCGCGCTGCTCGCGGACCCGGTCCCGGTGGTGTCCTTCGCGTTCGGGCTGCCGGACCGGGCGGCGGTGGCCGCCCTGCGCGAGCGGGGCACCGAGGTGTGGGCCACCGTCACCCGGCCGGACGCGGCCACGGCCGCCGCCGAGCTGGGTGTGGACGCGGTCGTGGTGCAGGGCACCGAGGCCGGCGGGCATCGCGGCGGCATGCCGGACGACGATGACTACGCGCTGTTGCCGCTGCTCCGGTTGTCCGCCTCCCGGTGTGCTCGGCCGCTGGTGGCCGCGGGCGGCATCGCCGACGGTCCCGGGATCGCCGCCGCGTTGGCCGCCGGCGCCGCCGCCGTTCAACTCGGTACGGCTTTCCTGCGGTGCCCGGAGGCGGGCAGCTCGCCCCTGCATCGGGCCGCGGTGGCCGGCACCGGACCGACCGCGCTGACCCGGGCGTTCACCGGCAAGCGGGCCCGGGGCGTGGTCAACGACTTCCTGCGCCGGCACGACGCGGCGGCTCCCACCGGCTACCCGCAGGTGCTGCACCTGACCCGGCCGCTGCTCGCCGCCGCCCGCCGCGACGGGGACGCGTCGGTCGCCAACCTGTGGGCCGGTCAGGCGCACCCCCTGGCCCGGGAGGTGCCGGCGGCCGAACTGCTCGCCGAGCTGAGCGCCGATGCCCGCGCGGCGCTGGCGGTGGTGGCCGAGCGGTCGACCCGCTGGGGCTGACCAGCGCGGTGACCATCGGGGGGCGGGCGGCGTCGGGTGGGAAACCCGTTAGAGTCTCGCCGTGATCGAGATCGACGCGCAGGTCGACCTGTCCCACCCGCCCGACCGGGTCTGGCTCGCCCTGACGGATCTGGAGCTGCTCGGCCGCTGGTTCGTCGAGGCCGAGACGGTGGAGGGCGTGCCGGACCGGCTGCTGCTGCACACGGCCGGCGTGCCGGGCTTCGACGCCGACGTCGAGGTCGAGGTGACCGAGCGAAAGATGCCCGAACTGCTCGCGTTGCGCTGCGACGAGGCCGGCCGGCTCACCGAGCTGACCTGCGCCGTCACCGCCACGAAGCAGGGCTGCCGGCTCGCGGTGCGGGAGGTCACCACGCACGGTGCCTGGTCCGCCGAGCAGCACGAATCGCGTGCGCAGCAGCTCCGGCAGGCGCTGACCGTGCGACTGCCGGCCATCCTCGACTGGCTCGCCTTTCAACAGGTCGACCTACGCCGCGGTGAGGCCGGGATGACCGCCGAGCTGCCGCTGATCGGCGTACGCGGCCGGCCCCGCCGTCGACGTCGCGTGGTGCTGGGCCTGGTCGGCGGGGCCGTGCTGGTGGTGGGGACGGCGGCGTGGATCGCGCTGCCCCCCGAGTCGAATCCCGTCGCCACGCCGGCGCCGGCGGCCACACCGACACCGACGACGGAGGCGACCATGACCGCGCCGACCACGACGCCCTCGGTGCGGCCCTCGCGGACCACCGCGTCGCCGACCACCCGACCGAGCCGCTCCCCGTCGGCGAAGCCGTCGCCCACGCCCACGCCGGCCCCGCCAGCTCCGCCGCCGGTGGTGGCCCGCTACGAGACCGACTCCAGCCGGCTGTTCGGCTACACCGGCGAGATCGTGGTCGACAACCCGGGCGGCGCGCCGGTGGCGGACTGGGCCGTGGTGGTCACCCTCGCTGAGGGCACCACCGTCGACGACGTCGACGACGCGACCTGGCGGCAGGACGGCCGGGCGATCACCTTCACCGGGCCGGCCGTGCCGGCCGGAGGGTCGCAGACGTTCCGCTTCGACGTGCGCGACAGCCGTCCGAAGGCACGGGAACCGGAGAGCTGCGTGATCGGCGGGAAACCCTGCGCGGGCGTGTGACCTAGGCTGCCGGCATGGCACTGCTGCACCGCGCGACCCTGCGCCCCACGAAGATCGACCTGCTGGCGACCTGGCTGCCCGGCCGACCCTGGTACCGGGGGTCGGCCGACGCCGACCTGGTGAGCCGGGGCGCCTACCGCTTCGACGACCCGGCCGGCGCGGTCGGCATCGAGACGATCCTGGTCGGTGCCGCCGACGGTCCGGTCCACCACGTCCCGCTGACCTACCGTGACGCACCGCTCAACGGTGCCGAGGACTGGCTGGTCGGCACCACCGAACATTCGGTGCTCGGCACCCGCTGGGTGTACGACGGCTGCGCCGACCCGGTGTACGCCGCCGCGCTGGCGCACGCCATCCTGGCCGGTGCCGGCCAGGCGGAGCAGTACTTCGAGGTGGACGGTCGGCGTGAGCTGCGCGAGCCGAGCGTGACGGTCGTCGCCAGCGACGGTGGGCTCACCGACGTGCCCCCGGTCGGTGCCGTCCGGAGCGTGGCCGACGATGACCGCACGGTCATCGGCACCGACTCCGTGGAGCTCGTCGTCGTCCGCCGGCCCGGTGTCGGGGGCGACGGGGGAGTGGGTGCCGTCCTCAGTGGCAGCTGGGATGGGCAGCCGACGAGCGTGCCGCTGGCGTACGCCCGAGTGCGCTGAGTGAGCGGTGGGGAGGCCCGGTCAGCCGGACCTCCCCACCGCGTCTCACCACTGCGCCGGAGGCGGGGGCGGCGACACCGGGGGCCGGTCGTCGCAGGTGATGGTGTTGGGCAGCAGCCACGGGGCGAGCCAGCCGCCGTCGTTGCCGCCGAGGTCGTGCAGAGTGAACTCCGAGCCGGCCGGGGTGAAGTGGAACGACCCGCAGTTGTTGACGCCCACGGCACCCACGTTGCGGGCGTCCACGTTGGCGAACGAGGCCGACCCGGCCGAGCGGGCGCTGACCACCGAGGTGCCGGTGCCGTCGACCCGGACGTCGCGGAAGCGTACGTCGGTGATCGAGTAGAGATCCTTCACCGGCCAGTCGCTGACCAGCATGATCGCGTTGTACGTGTTGTCGAGGTACGCGTCGCCGGTCACCTCGATGGCCGCGTCGATGCTGCGGTCCAGGGCGAAGATCCAGATCGCGCCCAGCCCGATGTTCCAGTTCAGCTCGTACGTGCCGGCGCGCGCGGTGGTGTTGCCGGTGAACCGCAGGTACCCGGTGAACGGTTCCGCTCCGAAGCGGGATCCGGCGTGCAGACCGCTGCCCTCGCGTACCGGGTCGGCGACGAGGTTGTGCGAGACGGTGGTGTCCGTGCCGCCGTAGATGGCGATGCCGTTGGCGAGGGTCGGTGACTGCACGGTGTTGTGGTCGAACGTGTTGCGCGCGTTCGCCGTCTTCTCCGACCACATCGCCAGGCCGTCGTCGCCGGTGTTGCGGACGAAGTTGTGCGCGACGAGGGAGTCGGTCACGCCGGTGTGGAAGTTGAGCGCGTCCGCGATCTGGTCGACGATGATGGTGTTGCTGACGCGGACGTTGCGCATCGGACCGTCGAACCACAGGCCGGCCTTGGTGTGCCGCAGGTGGAGCCCGTCGACGGTGGAGTCGCTCATCGCCCCACCGATCGCGTTGACCTGGTCGGTGTCGATGCGCTCCCGCACGTCACCCTCGATGGCGAAGCCGGACAGGTGGACGTTGCGGCTCCCGCCGTCGTCGGCGTCGCGGCCGTAGAAGCCGACGCCGGTGTGCACCGAGCCGTCCGGCGCGGGCGTCGGCAGGGCGACCTCGCGGCCCTTGAAGGTGGTGTACCAGTTGCCGGCGCCCTCGATGGTCACGTCGTCGACGATGATGTGCCGGTTGACCTGGTAGGTGCCCGGCGGGACGTAGACCTTCAGGTGGGTGCGCCGGGCGAAGGCGATGGCCCGGTCCAGGGCGTCGGCGGAGTCCCGCCGGCCGGTGGGATCGGCGCCGAACGCGAGCACGTTCGCCGCGAGCAGACGGACGCGCGGCGGCGCGACCAGTTCGGAGTCGAGCAGGTCGATGATGGTCCAGGCGGCGGCGCTGCCGGGCGGCGCGGTGAGCCGGATCGTGTCACCGGCCCGGTAGGTGCGACCCAGCAGGAGTCGCTGCTCGTCGTAGAAGTGGGTGGGCCTAAACGGCGTGCTGATGCTCGGGTACGGCGTGGTGGCCGACGGCACGCATTGGCACTCGGTGATCCACCAGTCCGGGTGCAGCAGCCCGGCCTGGGGGTCGTTGGAGAACGGGTACTGGTTGTAGAGCCAGGAGTACTGCGAGGTCAACGTCATGGTGCGGACGTGCTTGCCGTTGACCGCGACCCGCAGCGGCGCGGTGATCCCGCCACCCTGCGGGGCGTCCGGGATGCTGTACCGCACGGTGATCCCGTTGGCCGCGCTGGGCAGGACGAACGCCACGTACTCACCGGGGGTGAGCCGGACCGCCCGGCGGCCGGACGCCTCCGCGGGCAGCGTGTAGGCGGACCGGTCCGGGCCGATCACCTCGCCGTTGGTGCGCGCGTTCTCCGCCTCCTGTTCGACGAAGTCGACGTCGGCGCCACGTCCGGCGACCAGCGCCGGGTCGAGGGCGGCGCGGGTGACCACCGGCTCTGCTCCGGCGGATGTGGACGGACCGGCGGCGGCCACGGTGGGTCCGGCGACCAGAACGGCGAGGCCGGTCGCGAGCGCGACGGCGGTGGCGGCCGGCCGGCCTGGGCGTCCCCGCGCCGGCATGAGGCTGCGAAACATCGGTGACCCTCCTGGGTGGGTGGTGGTGGAGGTCCGCCCGGCGCTGCCCCAACGCCCGACATTGATCGTCATGATGCAGCACCGAACAGCCTGCTGCAAGACGACAATGAAATAGCGAAAAGATGCGACTATCAGGCCGCAAGAAATGGACGGTCGGAGAGTTGATGTGTCGCGCTTTCGCCAGCGCCCGCAGCGCCCACGGCGGGCGTACGCTGGGCCGCGTGGATCAAGAAGACCGGATCGCCCTGTTCCTCGACTACGAGAACCTCGCGCTGGGGGCGCGCGACCACCGTGGCGGCGCGGACTTCGACTTCCGACCCATCGCCGACGCGCTGGCCGAGCGGGGCCGGGTGGTGGTGCGCCGGGCGTACGCCGACTGGTCGTACTTCGACGAGGACCGCCGGATGCTCACCCGCTCGCACGTCGAGCTGATCGAGATTCCCCAGCGGATGGGCGCCTCCCGCAAGAACGCGGCCGACATCAAGATGGCCGTCGACGCGATCGAGTTGGCGTTCGAGCGCGACTACATCTCCACCTTCGTCATCTGTAGCGGCGACAGTGACTTCACGCCGCTGGTGCACAAGCTGCGCGAGCTGAACAAGCGGGTCATCGGAGTCGGCGTCGAGGGGTCGACGTCGGCGCTGCTCCCGCCGGCCTGCGACGAGTTCCTCTACTACGACCGGCTGGAGGGCGTGGACATCCCGCCGGCCCGCGGCCGTCGCGCTCGTCCCGCCGCCACCCGGCAGGCCGGTCCGGACCAGCGACCACCCGAGCCGGAGCGCGAGGCGGAGATCGACCACCGGCCGGCGGGGGAGGAGCCCGGCCGGGACGTGGACTCGCTCGCCGTGCAGGTCGCCCAGACGGTGGCCGGCTTGCAGGGCAGCGCCAACGGCGAGGTCACCGCCTCCCGGCTCAAGCGCACCCTGCTGCGCAAGGACCCGACGTTCAGTGAATCCGACTACGGCTTCCGGACCTTCGGTGAACTGCTGCGCCACCTCGCCGAACGCAACGTGATCGAGCTGGCCGAAGGCCCCGCGAAGGGTGACCCCGAGGTCTCCCTGCCCGAGCACGGCGACCGGGAGGTGGCGTTCGGCCTGCTCCGAGGCGTCGTGGCGGACCTCGGTAGCGGCGGCAACCCGGTGGCGTTGTCCGGGCTGAAGAACCAGGTACGCCGGGCCCGGCCCGACTTCAGCGAGAAGAAGCTCGGCTACCGCAGCTTCCTCCAGTTCTGCAAGGCCGCCGCGACCGCCGGCGTCCTCGACCTTCGGTGGAGCCCCGAGGCCGACGACTACCTGCTGACAACCCAGCCCTGACCGCCGGCCCTCGGTGTCTTCTCCTGCGGGTTCGGAGACGTTCCTGATCTGCAACTCAGGAGGGGGAGATCCGCCGATATGGTTTTGAACTGCCAACGCTTGGCCCGAAATACGTCTGAATTGCGGCTCTTGCCCCGCTCTGGGCACACCTGCGCCGTACCCTCGGCGCGGGAATTGCTATACGGTCGGCGAATGAAGGTGGAGGAGCACTGGTGGAACGGAGACACGACCCCGCGCGGGCGCAGGGACGTGTATATCCGTACTGACGGGCAGGGTTGGGAGGTCCGCGCCCAGATCGGTGGGGCGTCGGGTCGTGAGCGGGTGCAGCAGTGCCCCAGCAGGGCCTCGGCGGCCATCCTCGCCGACGCCTGGCGCGGCACCCACCCATCCTGGCAGGAGTTAAAGCAGCGCTGATCCGGCACCGGGCCGGGCCGGCGACGCTTCCGGGCTCAGCCTGGCGCGCTCGCCGGTCCGGTCCGGTGCTCGACTGAGTGGCTGTGACGTCTCAGGCGCCGGAGAACGTGTCAGTTCGGGAAGATGGGTTCCTCACTCGTTTGTCACACCGGAAACGTCAGCTGACGCCGTGATCGTGCTGCGGGACGTCGAGAGCCGGCATCCACGGCTGGCGGCTCCACGTGTAGATCTCCGCCTGTGGCGCAAACCAGTCGGTGAGGTTGTCGAGGGTGCCCTCCTGAACGAATACCCCGCCCGGGAAGTCAGCCAGTTCGTTGGTGAACACCCGGGAGCCGCAGTTGACGCAGAATACCCGGGTCAGGCCGTTGCCTGCGCAGGTCTGCGGGTTCGCGGGGTACGGGAAGCCTTTGGTTTCGCCACCGAACACGGTGAAATCCGAGTCGGACACCAGCGCGAAGGTCGCCATCTCTCCACCAGAGGCACGCTTGCAGTCCGTGCAGTGACAGTTCGCCACGAAGGTGGGCTCATTGTCGAACCCGTACGTCACGGCGCCGCAGGCGCAACTGCCGTTGAATCTCTTGCTCATCTCTTGCTCCATCTCCAGGTAAGGGCTCTGTTGCCGCGGATCAACGGGGATCGCTTCTCCGACATGACGATTGTGATCACATCCGAGCGGACTGGACGGCACCTTACCGTCCAATGGATCAACACGGGTTCCTGTCCACGACGGCCACCGCCGCCACGGTGTCCGGATCTGCCCCGTGTCTCCGCCGTCAGGTCGGGTATCCGTCCGGAATCCGTGATGGAGGTCGCCATGTCGCAGGGATCCGCCGAGGAGAACCCGAGGCTCGCCGAGGAGATCCGGGAGGCTGAGCGCCAGCTCGCCAACCTGGCCAACTCGTCCGATGACGCGCTGACCGACGATGACGCGCGGGTGCCGGACGACGCCCCCTCCGAACGGGACGCCACCTAGCCGGTTGACGGAGGCGGCGACGACGTCCGGTCGGGCGTCTGCCGGCTGGCTGTGTGCCGCCCTCTGAGATGCCTCCCCAGTGCATCTCAGCACCAGTATTCAGCACAGACGAAACGCTGTCAGCGATTCAACAGGCAGGTGGACCGGCACACGCTGTTGCCCAGACGACGTGTTCCCGCGGCAGGGTGGTGAGTGGCGTCAGCGACGGCACCCACTGGTTGAGGTGTGGCCTCAGGAGGCCGGGACCGGCAGCACCACGCCCTCGGCCGCGGACCGGTGCGCCAGCTCGATCAGCTCGACGGTGGCGACCGAGTCGCGGGGGTCCACCGGCATGGGCGTGCCGTCCCGCAGCGCCGCCGCCACCTGCTGGTAGAAGCTCTGGTACGCGCCGGGCACGGTCGGCACCGGTCGCAGGTCGCCGTCGACACCGAGCATGCCGTACCGCTCGGACGGGACCTCGCCCCAGCCCGGCTGGTCCGGTCGGCCGCCGTCGTGCAGCGCCGCCTCCTGCACGTCCAGCCCGTACGTCGTGTAGCCGGCCCGGTCGCCGAGCACCCGCAGGCGCGGCCCGAGCTGAGCGGTCACCGCGCCCATCCACAGGTGCGAGTGCACCCCGCCCGCGTGGGTCAACGCCACGAACGCGTCGTCGTCGACGGCCGCACCCGCGCGGCGACGGTCCACCTCCGCGTAGACGCGGTCGACCGGGCCGAACAGCTGCACCGCCTGGTCTATGAGGTGCGCGCCGAGGTCGAAGAGGGCACCGCCGGCCTCCTCGGGACCGGCGAGCTCCCGCCAGCCCGGCTTGATCGTCGGACGGAACCGTTCGAAACGGGACTCGAAGCGCAGCACCCGCCCCAACTCGCCCTGCTCCACGAGGCGGCGGACGGTCAGGAAGTCGCCGTCCCAGCGCCGGTTCTGGAACACCGTCAGCGGCACCCCACGCTCGGTCGCCTCGTCGACCAGCGCGCGGCCCTCCGCCGCCGTCGCCGCGAGGGGCTTGTCCACGACGACCGGCAGGCCGGCGGCGAGCGCCGCCCGCGCCATCGGCACGTGCTGCCGGTTCGGCGTCGCCACCACGACCAGGTCCAGAGCCTCCGGGGTACGCCACAACTCGTCGGCGTCCTCGACCAGGCGGGCGTCCGGGAAGTGTTGCCGGGCCTGCTCGCGTCGCTGCGGATCGCGGGTCACGATGGCGTCGAGCCGCAACCCGGGCGTCGCGGCGATCAGCGGTGCGTGGAACACCCGGCCCGCCAGCCCGTACCCCAGCAGGCCAACCCGCAGCGCCTCCGCCATGCCACACCCCCGTCTCGCCGGCCCGCGCCCCTGGTGGCACCGGTACCGCTGGTCGAATCTACGCCCCGACCTCAGCCCGGCGCTGGTCAGCCCGCCGGGTCGCTGCGAAGGTAGGTGAGCACCGCGAGCACCCGCCGATTGGTGTCGTCGCTGGGTGGCAGGTCGAGCTTCAGCAGAATGTTGCCGACGTGCTTGCCGACCGCCGCCTCGGTGACGTGCAGCCGGGCGGCGATCGACGCGTTCGAGCGGCCCTCGGCCAGCAGCGCCAGCACCTCCCGTTCCCGGGCGGACAGCGCGGCGAGCGGATCACGCGGGCGGTGCAGGAGTTGCCGGACCACGTCCGGGTCGATGGCGGTGCCGCCAGCGGTGACCCGGCGCAGCGTGTCGACGAACTCGGCGACCTCGGCGACCCGGTCCTTGAGCAGGTAGCCCACCCGCTGGCCGTCGCCGCTGTCCAGCAGCGCCGCCGCGTACCCGGTCTGCACGTACTGGCTGAGCACCACGACCGGGAGCCCGGGCCGTTCGGCGCGCAGCGCGACGGCCGCGCGCAGCCCGTCGTCGCGCCGGCCGGGAGGCATCCGGATGTCGGTCAGCACCAGGTCCGGCTGGTGGTCGCGGGCCGCGTCCAGCAGGGCGGGCGCGGAGCCGACGGCGGCGCACACCGTGAAGTCGAAGCGGGTCAGCAGCGCGACCAGGCCCTCCCGCAGCAGCACCTCGTCCTCGGCGAGCACCACCCGGGTCACCGGCGACACGGCAGCTCCACGCGGACCAGGGTAGGCCCGCCGGGAGGGCTGGAGAGCAGCAGCCGACCGTCCACGGCGGCGACCCGATCGGCGAGGCCGGTCAGGCCGGTGCCCCGGGACGGGTCGGCGCCGCCGCCGCCGTCGTCGGACACCTCGACCACGAGGTCACCGCCGACCCGGGTGAGGCGCACGTCGGCGCGGGTCGCCCCGGCGTGCCGGGCCACGTTGCCCAGGGCCTCGGACACCACGAAGTACGCGGTGGTCTCCACGATCTCGGGCAGCTCGCCGTCGACGTCCGCGTGCACGGTCACCGCGACGGTGGCCGCGTCGGCCAGCTCGCGTACCGCGCCGGCGAGACCGAGGTCGGTGAGGCTCTGCGGCCGGATGCCGTGCACCAGCTGTCGCAGCATCACCATCAGGCCCCGGGCCTGGTCGTGCGCCACCGCGAGGGGTCGGGCGGCGGGGGAGTCCTCGGGTACGTCCAGCCGGGCCAGGCCCAGCTGGAGGGTGAGGCTGGTCAGCCGTGGCTGCGCGCCGTCATGCAGGTCCCGTTCGATGCGGCGCCGTTCGGCCTCGTACGCGCCGACCAGGCGGGTGCGGGAGCGGGCGACCTCACGCAGCGCCGCGGTGTCGACCGGCCAGGCCAGTGCCCACCGGGCCACGGCGGCCTGCACGGCCGCGAGCAGGCCGCCCGCGTAGCAGAAGACCGGCAGGAGCAGCACACCCACGATCGCGTACGGAACGGCTTCGCCGGTGCTCTCGACCCGGCCCAGGATCACGACCGATTCGGTGGGATCGCCGGCGAGCCAGGGGCTGGTGATCATCCCGAGGTCGAGCAGCACCAGCACGAGGAACACCCAGTACGCGATGGGTGCCACACCGCCCAGCCCGAACAGGTAGGCCACCTCCCGCCAGGTCCCCGCGCTGCGGTAGCGCGCGGCCAGGCCCGGCCACGACGGCGAGGGCAGCGGCCGGCCGTCCACGAGTCTGAGCCGCCATCGTTCGACGGCGGCGACCGGGAAGCTCACGATCGGAGCCAACGCCAGCAGGATGAGGCTGCTGGTCGCCAGGAACAGCATCAGCGCGAGGCTCGGCGGCCGGCCGTGCAGCCGGAGCGCGTTGACGGCGGCCAGCAGGGGTCCGACGATGACGAGCAGCCCGATGCTGAGCACGCCGGCGATCGGGACGGTGCTGACCAGGTAGGCCAGCGCCCGCCAGGGCCAGGCGGAGAGCAGCCAGTCGTGGCGACGCAGCGCCTCGGCCAGCCGAGAAGGGTGTTCGGGGGTCATGCCGCAGACGCTAATCGCGGACGACCGGCCACCCCAGCCGTCCAGATCCACTCTTGGGGTAGGCCCAGCACTACCGGCCCAACGGGTGTGGAGGGCACGTAAACGGGAACGACGCGCCATCACGCGTCCGGCGTGAGGTGTGCTCGCGGCGGCGGGAGAGACATGGGTGCCAGAACCTTCGTGGTGGTCGGCGGTACCAGCGGGCTCGGCCTCGCGGTGGCCCGGCTGCTGGTGGACGAGCACCGGGTGGTGGTCTTCGGCAACGTGCCGGCCGAGGTCGCCGCGACGACCGACCAGCTGGGCTGTGACGGGGCGGTCTGCGACATCTCCTCGTACGAGCAGGTCCGCGACGGGTTCGCCGAGGTGGTGGGACGCCACGGCACGATCGACGGGGTGGCGGCCTGCGCGTCGATGTGGGCGGGCGGCGACCTGATGGACCTCCCGGTGGAGCACATCCGGCGGGCCGTGGAGATCAACGTTCTGGGCGTCACGTACCTGCTGCGGGAGGCGCTGGAGCATATGCACCGGCAGGGCCACGGCAACGTCGTGTACATCGGCGCGATGGCGCTGGCCGCGCCCCGGCCGGGCATCCCGTTGTACCGGGCCACCAAGAGCTACGGCAGCAGCCTCGTCGACTCGGTGGCCGAGGCCCAGCACAGCAACCAGGTCAAGGTGATGCAGCTGCATCCCGGGCCGATGCCGACCCGCCTGCAGGAACGGGTCGGCGCCGAATTCCTCGACGAGGTGTACGCCCTGCCGGAGCAGGTCGCCACCGAGGTCGTCCGGCTGCTGCTGCTCGAACCCGACGACCTCTACGTCTCCGGCGAGCGCGTGCTGCGCGCGGACGGGCGGTGGTGACGGCCGCAGCCGGACCCGCCGACCGTCCGGCCTCCGCCTGGGCACCGCTGCGGACCGCGGTCTACCGCAACCTGTGGCTGGCCCTGCTCGCCGCCAACATCGGCACCTGGATGCAGACGGTCGGCGCGCAGTGGCTGCTGATCCACCACTCCAACGCCTCCACGCTGGTCGCGCTGGTCCAGACCGCCAGTCTGCTGCCGGTGCTGCTGCTGGCGCTGCCCGCCGGGGTGCTCGCCGACAGTTTCGACCGCCGGCACCTGCTGATCGCCGTGCAGCTGTTCCTGGTGGCGGTGGCGGTCGCGTTGACGCTGCTCACCCTGACCAACCGGATGCCGCCGGCGCTGCTGCTCACCCTCACCTTCGCGTTCGGCGTCGGTCAGGCGCTCACCCTGCCGGCCTGGGCGGCGGTGATCCCGGAGCTGGTGCCCCAGGAGCAGCTCCGGTCGGCCTCGGCACTCGGTTCGATCAGCGTGAACGTGGCCCGGGCCGTCGGGCCGGCGGTGGCCGGTGTGCTGATCGCCCGTACCGGTGTCGCCCCGGTCTTCGCGCTCAACGCCGTCGCGTTCGGGATCTTCACGTACGCGCTGTGGCGTTGGCGGCCCGGCAACGCCCGCGCGGTCGACGTGCCCGAACGGTTCACCGCCGCGCTGCGCGCCGGTTCCCGCTACGTCCGGCACTCGCCGACCGTGCGTCGGTTGCTGCGCCGGGCGCTGGTCTTCGTGATCCCGGCCAGCGCGCTGTGGGCACTGCTGCCACTGGTGGCGAACCGCCGGCTGGGGCTGGGTTCCGGCGGGTACGGGCTGCTGCTGGCCGCCCTCGGGGTGGGGGCCATCGCGGGTGGCGTGCTGCTGGCCGTGATCCGTACCCGGCTGTCGGCCAACCAGCTCCTGCTGGCCGCCGGCGCGGTGTTCACCGTCGCGCTGACCGTGGTCGGCACCGTGCGGGCGGTGCCGCTGGTGCTCCTCGCGCTGCTGCCCGCCGGGATGGCCTGGGTGACCGTGCTGGCCAACGTCAACGCCGAGATGCAGCTCTTCCTCCCGACCTGGGTACGCGCCCGGGGTCTGGCCGTCTACCAGGTGTGCTTCGCCGGTGGGCAGGCCGTCGGCGCCCTGCTGTGGGGTCTGGCGGCCGACATGGCCGGGCTGGTCCTCGCGTACCTCGCGGCGGCCGGGGTGATGCTGATCGGCACCGTGACGAGCCGGATCTGGCCGCTGCCGGACCTGCGGTCGGTGAACCGGGAACCGGCCGCCTACTGGCCGCAACTGCACCTGGCGCACGAACCGGACCCGGGGGTGGGGCCGGTGCTGGTGACGGTGCAGTACACCGTCCGACCGGAGCGCACACAGTCGTTCCTGGCGGCCATGGACCTGGTCCGCGGCGCCCGTCAGCGGACCGGCGCGATGCGCTGGGGCCTGTTCCGCCCGGCCGAGACCACGGACCGGTTCGTCGAGGTGTACCTGGTGCCGTCCTGGGACGAGCACCTGCGCCAGCACGGCGGCCGGCTCACCGGCGAGGACCGTGCCGCCGAGGAACGGGCCCGGGAGTGCACCGACGGCGAACCCGAGGTGCGGCACCTGGTGCCCGCTGCCGCCGGCCCGGCGCTGTCCGACGACCGCGAGGGGCTCTGACCCCACCCGGGTGCGTGAACGTGGCGTCACAATCGCGCCGATCGGCGTAGTGGACCCGTGAAAACCCTCGCCGGAGCCGGCGTCCCCGCGTTGGTATGGCCGTCGGCGGGTCCGAGGTACGGGCCGTCGCCCTCGCCGGAGGCGTGCTGTGGTGGTCGATCGGGAGCAGAGGACCGCGGTGGTCGGGGAGCCGACGCCCACCGGGGTGAGCGTGGCGATCGGATGGGCGGTGATGATCGGCGCCGCGCTGCTCGCGGGCGTGCTCTTCGCCCCGGCGGAGTTGCCGGCCCGGACGCTGGTCATGTCCGTCGCCGCCGGGGCGTACGCGGCGGTGGTGGCCGATCTGCGGGCGGTCGCCGCGGTGACGGGGCTGGGCATGGCCACCTTCGTCGGCTTCCTCGCGCACCGCTTCGGTGACCTGACCGCCGGCACGGACGCCTGGTCGTACGCCGTGGTGATCGCCTTCGCGGCCACGCTCGGGGCCGGTTACCGCTGGCTGCGGTCGCTCGCCCCGCCGACCGAGTGACCGGGTGCCCGGCCGGCGCGCGGCGTACGTCGTACGCCCGCGTTGGTAGGATGGCCGCACCATGGCGAGTGAGCGCAAGGCGACCGCGGACCCGGCCCGCAGCCTGGCCATCCTGTGGCGCACCCGGGAGCCGACCAGCCGCAGTGCCGGGCAGGGGCTCAGCGTCGAGCGGATCGTCCGCGCCGCGATCGACGTCGCCGACGCCGAGGGCCTCGACGCGCTGACCATGCGCCGGGTCGGTGAGGCGCTGGGTGTGGGCACGATGTCGGTCTACACCTACGTGCCGGGCAAGGCCGAACTCGTCGACGTCATGATCGACACCGTGTACGGCGAGATGCCGCGTCCCGTCGTCGAGGGGGACTGGCGGGTACGGCTGGAGCGGATCGCCCGCGACAATCTGGCGCTCTACCAGCGTCACCGGTGGATGCTGCGGGCCGAGACGACCCGTCCGGTGCTCGGGCCGCACCTGGTGGCCAAGTACGACTACGAGCTCGGCGCGGTCGCCGACATCGGGCTCACCGACGTCGAGATGGACGCGGTGCTCACCCTCGTCCTCGGGCACGTGAAGAGTTCCGCGCGCGCCGCGTCCGAGGTGGTCGACCTGGAGCGGGAGACCGGCATGACCGACGGCCAGTGGTGGCAGTCGCACGCGCCCTGGCTGGAGACGTTCCTGACGCCCGACAGCTACCCGACCGCATCCCGGGTCGGCACGGCGGCCGGGCAGCAGCACGGCGCCGCGTACGGGCCGGAGTACGCCTTCGAGTTCGGCCTGCAACGCGTCCTCGACGGGATCTCGGTGGTGGTCGCGGAACGGGCGACCGGCGGATAGCCGAGCGCTGCCCGGTGTCACCTGTCCCGATCTGGTGTCCGGGCACAGCCATGGCTCGGCGTTGCTGGCCCTCGCGGTGCTGCGGCTGCCCCCGTAGGTGTGGCCCGGGTGGCGCCTGAGCGTATGACGGATTCAAGTGACCGTCACCGGTCCTCCGACAGCCGCTCGGACTCCGCGACCACCGCGCGGATCTTGCGCAGGGTGGCGTCGGGGGCGTGCACCGCGGTACGCCACCGGTCGAGCGTGCGGCTCAGCACCCGGACGAGGAACTGCAACTGGTTGACCTGCTCGCGCAGCGTCCCCAGCTCCGATCGGGCGTGCAAAGCCTCGCCCTCCAACTCGGTGATCCGCACCTGTAGCGGTTGGACCAGGGTCAGGGCGGCCTCGGTGAGGGTGTCGGCGGCGTCGGCCTTGAACTTGCCCCGCTGCGACACGACGGTGGCGATGGCGGCCAGGCCGGTGGTGCCGCCGAGAACGCCGAGCAGGCTGAGCAGCATCTGCACCCAGTGCGGTGCCTCGGGCGCCGGTGCGGTGATCACGTCACACCTCCCACGACCCGTCGGTGCGTCGCGCACTGGTGGCCCTTGGCCAGGCAGCGCAGGTCGACGGCGATCTGGGCGGCCCGCCAGAAGGACCCGGCCGGCACCGCCGCGATCAACGACGCGGCGACGACACCCTGCGGGCCGGCGACCGCCACCAACGCCACCGCGTACATGCCGGTGATGGTGCCGAGCACCAGGACGGACGCGAGTTCGACGCCGAGGCCGGTGGAGAACTGGCCGGGCCACAGGATGCCGAGCAGCCCGCCCAGACCGACGATGATCAGGGCGATCTCCCAGCCGACCTGAATGGGTTCGGGCATCGACATCTGCACCGACGGCGGCCGAACGTCGAGCACGAGCAGTAGAACGCCGCAGATGGGCGTGGTGACGAGCGCGGCCACCTCGAACGGCTGGTGCCTGGCCCGGACTCGTAGTTTTACCACGGCAACTCCCTGGTCGAGGACCGTCGTCCGCCAACGGCCGGTGGGCCGGTGCCGTGCGAGTCGTGACCGGGTGTGCGGTCCTGCGGCGGAGCCCGTCGGCGGCGTTGCGGGTGAACGGTCGATGGTCGAGGAGGTAGCCGACTTGCCGCCGTTGGCTGTCGCTATCTGCCTGTGTATCACCGGTGACCGGTTGGCGTCCACCTGGTGTAACGTGGCAGATCCGCAGGTCAAGGCCTTTTGTGCGGGCGAACGGCGGGGCTGAGTGCGGCGGCCCGGCCACTTCGGATCCGCCGTGACGAAAAGTGTCACATATCTAACTCAGGGTGACATTCGAGTCGCTCGGGCCGTCGGTCGATCAGCGGGCCAGCAGCGCGTGCAGTGCCCGGACCACCTCGGCCGGTGCCTCCTCGGCCATGAAGTGCCCACAAGTGACCGTCTGGTGCGCCAGGTCAGGTGCCCCAGGCCCGCCACACCCCGGCCGCGTCGTCACCCAGCACCGCCGCGCCGCCCGCGCCCGCGCCGCCGCGCCGCCCGCGCCCGCGCCGCCGCGCCGCCCGCGCCCGCGCCGCCGCGCCGCCCGCGCCCGCGCCGCCCGCGCCCGCGCCGCCGCCTCGCCGAGCTGACCGCCGTCCCCGGCCCGCGGCGACTTGCCGGTTTCGCTCGGAACAGGCCGGCGGTTGCGGTCAGATGGAACCACCGACGCGTCGTCGGCCGGGGATCGAGGGGGGTTTGCCGTGGAGGTGCTCGTCCTGATCGTGGCGCTGGGCGTCACGGTCCTGGTCGGCACCACGCTCGGCGGCCGGTACCGGGTCGCGCCGCCGGTCCTGCTCATCGCGTTCGGGGTGCTGCTCGGGCTGGCGCCGCCGCTGTCCGAGCTGACCCTGGAACCGGACCTGGTGTTGCTGATCTTCCTGCCGGCGATCCTGTACCGGGAGAGCCTCACCATCAGCCTGCGCGAGATCCGGGCCAACCTGCCGGTGATCGGGCTGCTCGCCGTGGTGCTCGTGGTGCTCACCATGGTCACGGTGTCGCTGACCGCGCAGGCGTTCGGGGTGAACCCCGCCGCCGCCTGGGTGCTCGGCGCGGTCCTCGCGCCGACCGACGCCGCCGCGGTCACCGGCCTGGCCAAACGGCTGCCCCGAAAGCTCCTCACCACGCTGCACGCGGAGAGCCTGATCAACGACGGCACCGCCCTGGTGATCTTCGCGGTGGCTGTGGGTCTGCTCACCGAGAGCGCGAGACCCGGGGCGCTCGCCATCGGCGAGGAGTTCGTCGGGGCCAGTGTCGGCGGTGTGGTCGCCGGTCTGCTGGTCGGCGCCGCCGTGGTGCTGATCCGTAAGCGACTCGACGATCCGCTGCGCGAGGGGGCGCTCAGTGTGCTGACACCGTTTGGCGCCTTCCTGCTCGCCGAATCGGTGCACGCGAGCGGAGTGCTGGCGGTCGTGGTCGCCGGCCTGATGCTGGCCTACGCCGGCCCGCGGGTGATCCGCGCCCGGTCCCGGGTGCTGGCGTACGCGTTCTGGGACCTGTCCACGTTCCTCATCAACGGCGGGCTGTTCGTCCTGCTCGGCACCCAGATCCCGCGCGCGGTGCGGGGCATCTCCAGCACCTCGCCGCAGCGGGCTCTGTTCATCGTGCTAGTGGTCACGCTGGTCGTCCTCAGCACCCGCCTGGCCTTCGTCTACCTGACGTCGCAGGTGGCGAGGCTGCGGCGGCACCGGGTCGTGGACCCGAGTCAGGGCCCGCCCAACTGGCGGGTGGGAACCGTGGCCGGTTGGTCCGGATTCCGAGGCGCGGTTTCGCTCGCCGCCGCGCTGGCCGTGCCGACGATGACGGTCGCCGGTCGACCGGTGGTCGAACGCGACCTCATCATCTTCGTCACCGCCCTCGTGATCGTGTTGATCATGATCCTGCAGGGCACCACCCTGCCGCTGGTGGTGCGCTGGGCCGGGTTGGCCGGCGACCCCGAACGTGTCGACGAGGCCCGGCAGGCCCGCCTGCGCGCCACCCAGGTGGGGTTGGCCGCGGTGCCGCACGTGGCCGCCGAGGTCGGTGCCGGAGAGGAGTCGATACGCCGGCTGCAGGCCGAATACCAGCGGCACCTGGAGGACGTCAACGAGACCGGCGGGCGCACCGCCGAGGAACGCCGGCTGGAACGCGAACTCCGCCTCGGGGTCCTCGCCCACAAACGGCGGGAGGTCACCCGCCTTCGCGACAACCGCGAGATCGACGACCTCGTGCTCCTGGAGTTGCAGGCCGCTCTGGACAACGAGGAGATCCGGCTGCTGGGACGCGGACCCAGCGACTGACCGGATGCCGGCGGCATCGCCGGGTGGAGTCGTCGACGGCGAACGGCCGTTGAACGCAGGAAGTCGGCCGGCGCGGCTACGGACGCTCGGGCGTCGCCGCGCCGGGTACGGTGGGGACCAGTTCGGCTCCGGTCGATGCGTACGATCCGCGAGGGGGTGCCCATGACCACCGGGGCGAGCGAGGCCGACCCGCGGGTGGTGACCGAACGGGAGTTCCTCGACGAGCTGACCTCGGTCACCCGTGCGCGTACCGCGACGGAGTTCCTGTACCTGATGGCGCAGGGCGACGCCGTCATCGGCGTCCAGTGGGAGCAGCCCGGCGTCGACCATCTGCGCCGCTACCGCGTACGCGACTCCTGCCCGCACTGCCTGGTCCTCGAGGCGGTGCTGGCGCTCGCGCCGGTGCTCCCGCTGGACGTCATGCGCGCCGGGCGTGCCCGCCCGCAGTACGAGACGGTGCTGCGGACCGGCCGACTGCCTCATCTGGCGTTCGCCCGACGGGCGGGCTCGGCGGGGGAGAGCTGGCTCGGTGACTGCCACGCCGTCGACGGTGACCCGCACACCGATGCCGACTGCGCGCGGCACGCGGTGCCCGCACCCACGGGCGACCTGCTGGATCTGCGCCCCGGAGCACTGCCCCGGGCGCTGCGTGAGTTGTACCCGCACGACGCCGCCGCGACGGCGGACCTGCGGCAGCGGCTGCGCATCGCCCGGGACTGGCGGGCCGACGCGCAGGCCGTGGCGAGCGGGGTCCGTGAGGCGGCGGCGACCTGGGCGTTCCTGCGCACGTCCTGCGTCTTGGGCGTGCCGGTGCCCGGTGCCGGTGGTCTCGTCCTCACCGTTGCTCCGGATCGGGCCGCGGACGACCGCCCGCTGACCGAGCTGCACGCCGCGGCGGTGCGGTCGCTGCCCACCGGCGGTCCGCTGGCCTACGCGCAACGGGCGTGCCTGGTGCCGGAGCTGGGCGCGGGCTCGCAGCGGATGCCGTCGTACGCCGGGGCGGTGGACCTGGTCGGCGCGGCGCCGGTGCGGACGCTACGGCTGCCGGCGCCGCGCCGCCCGTTGAGCACCACCGGCCGGGGCGTGCTGCTGCTGTACGAGGCGCGGCACGCGATGGGCCGGCACGTCGCGGCCGCACCGGAGCGCGACAGCGCCTACTGGGAGTCCGAGGCGGCGTTGCACGTCTTCGAGTTCACCCTGCTGGAACGGGTCGCCGGTCGGCACTACCAGGACGCGGTGGCCGCCTACGTGCAGGCGCTGCGCCGGGAGGGTGACCTGCTGGCGCGTCCGCACAAGGTGCTCGACCGGCGGCGACGCAAGGCCCTGTCGACGGCGTTCGGCGGGCTGGACGACGAGGAACTGCACCTGTGGGCGTCGGTCGCCTACCGCAACGCCATCCTCGTGCTGCTCGGCGATCCGACGGCGTTCGCCGCGCACCTGCGCCGCCAGGCCGGCTGAGCCGCCGCGCTCAGAGCACCTGCGCGAGGAACCGACGCAGCCGGGGATGCTCGGCCCGCTCGAAGATCGCCTCGGGCGGGCCGGCCTCCAGGACCACACCCCGGTCCATGAAGGCCACGGTGTCGGCGACCCGCCGGGCGAACCCCATCTCGTGGGTCACCACCACCATGGTCATCCCGGCGGCGGACAGGTCGGCCATCACCGCGAGCACCCCCTTGACCAGCTCGGGGTCGAGCGCCGAGGTGGCCTCGTCGAAGAGCATCACCTCGGGCTTCAGCGCCAATGCACGGGCGATCGCCACGCGCTGCTGCTGGCCGCCGGAGAGCTGGGCCGGCCGGGAGTTCGCCTTGCCGGCCAGCCCCACCAGCTCCAACTGGGCGCGGGCGAGGGCGTCCGCCTCGTCCTCGCCGAGCTTGCGCAGCCGGCGCAGCGCCAGGGTGACGTTGCGCAGCACGGTCATGTGCGGAAACAGGTTGAACTGCTGGAACACCATGCCGATCCGCTGCCGCAGCGCGTCCGGGTCGTCGCCCAGCACGCTGCGCCCGTCCAGCAGCACGTCGCCGCGATCGGGCTCGATCAGGCGGTTGAGGGTACGCAGCAGAGTGGACTTGCCCGACCCGGACGGCCCGATCACGCAGGCCGTCGCACCGCGCCGCACGGTGAGGTCGACGCCGCGCAGCACCCGGTTCGGCCCGAAGGCGAGGTGTACGTCCCGAGCCTCCAGGCTGACGGAGGTGGTCATCGCCGGTCTCCTTCCGGGGCGCCGGCCAGCGCCGGGTCGGTGTCGTCCTCGTCCTCGTCGGCGGGCGCGGTGGCCGGCCGGCCGTGGCGCAGCCGCCCGTCGATCCAGTTGACGACGTGCGTCAGCGGCACGGTCAGGGCCAGGTAGAAGAGCCCGGCCAGCAGCAGCGCGGACTCGTTGCCGGTGGTGGCCGCGTAGTCCTGCCCGATCCGGAACAGCTCCCGCTGGCTGGCCACCAGGCCGAGGAAGTAGACCAGGCTGGAGTCCTTGATCAATGCGATGAGCTGGTTCACCCAGGCCGGCAGCACCCGCCGGACACCCTGCGGGATGATCACCAGCCGCATCGCGTCGGACCAGGAGAAACCGAGGGCGCGGGCACCCTCCAGTTGCGCGGCCTCCACCGACTGGATGCCGGAGCGGAAGATCTCCCCGATGTACGCGGCCGCGATCAACGACAGCGCCAGGATGCCCAGCGGGTACGGGTCCGGCCCCCAGACCTGCATGCCCAGCGGTGCCAGCCCGACGCCGATCAGCAGGATCGTCGCCGCGGCCGGCAGGCCCCGGAACACGTCGGTGTAGACCCGGGCCGGCCAGCGCAGCCACCGGCTGCGGGAGATGCCGGCGACGGCCAGCAGCAGGCCCAGCACCGAGCCGAGCAGGGCGGCGGAGACCGCCAGGATCAGCGTGTTCGGCAACCCGACGGTCAGCATCTCGGGCAGCGCCTCACGCATGGCGTCGACGTCGAAGAACGTCTCCCACAGGGTGCTCAACGGATCCATCGGTCGCCTCTCCTACCGCCCCGCTCGCTCGTCACCGGTTCAGGAGGCGGCCGACGCGGACGCCGACGTCGTGGGCGCCGCAACGGTGCCGCTGCCCGGCTTGAAGTCCGCCGGGATCGGCCGACCCGGGTAGTACTGCGCCTGCAACCGGCTCCAGGTGCCGTCCGCGATCACCTCGTCGAGGCCCTTGTTGAGCGCCTCGCGCAGCTTGTCGCTGCCCTTGGCCACGGCGTACGCGGTCGGTGCCGGGCTGAGCTGCTTGGCCGCAACAGTGATCTTGCCGCTGCTGTCGGCGGCCGACTTCTCGCCGATCTCCGCGGGGGCGATCCACGCGTCGGCGGTGCCCGCCTTGAGCTGGTTGATCGCGCCGTTGTAGTCCGGCACCCGCACCGGGTTGAGCTGCTTGCCGGTGGCGTAGTCGTCCTGGACGGTGCCCTGGACCACCACGACCCGCTTGCCGGCGAGCTGGTCGAAGCCGGTGATCGGCGAACCGGCGGGGACGTCCAGGCCGAAGTAGCCGAAGTCGTAGCCGTTGCCGAAGTCGACGGTCTTCTTGCGTGCCTCGGTGATGGTGATCGAGGAGCTGCCCACGTCGAACTTGTGGTTGTTGACCTGGGACAGCAGCGCGGAGAAGTCGGTGCCGACGAACTCGACCTTGAGACCGAGCTTGTTGGCCACCGCGGTCAGCAGGTCGTTGTCGAAGCCGGTGAACTTACCGTCCTTGAGGTACACGTTCGGCGGGGCGTCGGTCAGCGTGCCGGCCCGCAGCACGCCCGGCTGGGCCAGGCCGTACGGGTTGGCGGCCTCGTCGGTCGAGGCGTCGTCGCCGCAGGCGGTCAGCGCCGTGGCGGCCAGGATGGTGGCCGCGCCCAGGGCGGCGGCACGGGTCAGGGCAGGAAGGAATCGCACAGGTGTCTCCGAAGGGGTACGCAACGGCGGGCACGGACGCGCGCCGTTGACGGTGCGCCCGGTGGGCGTACCGCTGGAAAATGGGTGCGGGAAGAGGGACGCGCTAGTGCGCGGTGCGGCGACGACACGCCGCGCTGCACATTCGCATCATGTCCACGTGCCGACGCCGGGTCAGTGCCGGCGAGCGCCGGTCGACGCGGTCGTCCGCTGGGGTGGAGCTGAGGATGCGCATACGGTCTCCCGGGTCTGTGCTGACCTGGGTGCCAGGCCACGCTTGCACCGACGTCCTGCCGGTGCCTGGTCTTCACCCGGGGCACCCCACCGCGGAGGAGGGTTGCCGGCCAGCGAGCCGGGGCTTCGCGCTGGCGCTCATGACCTGCGCCGAGGCTAGCAGCCGCGACCGGTGCATCGTCCAGTCGTTATGACCACGCTCACCGTCCGCGACGGGCGGACCGCCAGGTCGGGTTTCGCCTCGGGGGCAGGGGGGATGCAGCGCCTCCGGCGCCCCGCACCGACCTGTCCGGTCGGGTCGGCAGGCCGCCGGGCGGGACGTCACCGGGGAGGGGCGGGTCATGGCCGGCAACCGTCGCTTCCGCCCCGGTGGTGGTTTCGGCCGCCAGCTCGACGTCCACGAGACCCGCGTCGGCGTACCGCCACCGGCCGAGCCGGCCGCCCCACCCTCCGGTGGCATGGCGGACAGCGCCGTCTACATCCGAGGGCACCGGTTCGCGTCGCCGTCCGGCCTCGCCGAGACGTACCGCTGCCTGCAGGAGCAGGAGCAGGACGGTGCGATGGCGTGGATCGGCCTGTACCGGCCGGACATCGACCAGATCACCTCACTGGCCCGGGAGTTCCGGCTGCACGACCTGGCGGTCGAGGACGCGATCAACGCCCATCAGCGGCCCAAGCTGGAACGGTACGGCGACACCCTGTTCGTGGTGCTGCGCGCCGCCCGCTACGACGACCTGCGGGAGGAGGTCGAGTTCTCCGAGCTGCACCTGTTCATCGGGTCGGGATTCGTGGTCACCGTCCGGCACGGCGAGGCCCCGGACCTGGCCGCCGTGCGGCGGCGGATGGAAACCGACGCGCCGATGCTCGCCCGCGGCCCGGAGGCCGTCCTGTACGCGATCCTCGACCAGGTGGTCGACGGGTACGCGCCGGTGGTGGCCGGTCTGGAGAACGACATCGACGAGATCGAGACCCAGGTGTTCGGCGGTGACCCGAACGCCAGCCGGCGCATCTACGGGCTCAGCCGGGAGGTCATCCAGTTCCAGCGTGCCGCCCGCCCGCTGCTCACCGTGCTCGGCGCACTGGCCGACGGCGCCGGCAGTTCCGACGAGGAACTGCGCCGCTACCTGCGGGACGTGACCGATCACCTCACCCAGGTGGTGGAACGGGTGGACGGTTTCCGGCACCTGTTGCAGAACATCCTCACCGTCAACGCCACCCTCGTCTCACAGCAGCAGAACGAGGAGATGCGCAGCCTCACCGCGGCCAGCTACGCGCAGAACGAGGAGCTGAAGAAGGTCTCCTCCTGGGCCGCGATCCTGTTCGCTCCCACCCTCATCGGCACCGTGTACGGGATGAACTTCGTCCACATGCCGGAGCTGAACTGGCGCTTCGGGTACCTGTTCGCGCTGCTGCTCATGGTGCTGGTCTGCGGCACCCTCTACCTGGTCTTCAAGCGGCGCGGCTGGCTCTGACCCCGGGAGGCGGTGCTCACTCGATGCCGCGCAGGATGTGCCGCTCGTCATCACTGTCGTCGTCGCCCGCCCCGATCCGGCCGAGCAGCACGGCAGCGGCCCAGATCGTCAGTGGCGTGGCCGCCCCGGTCATGCCGCCCCCGGTCCGGTCGTCCCGGGTCTGGCTCCGCTCCGTGCGCGGTGGCCTGCGCTGAGCCTGCATGGGCACTGCCTCTCGTCGTCGAAGCCGCCGCGGGCGGCGCGGTGTGTGCGCCCGCGCCACCGGCCGGGTCACCCCACGCGCGAGCAGGTCACCACCGGTACGGCATCCATGTCGAACCATCCCACGCGCGGCCGCATCCGCACCGCTTGTTTTCGGTTTCCCGACTGTCGCCCGCCAAACCGGACATCACGCCCCGATGTTGGTTCGCGGGCCGGGCCGGGTAGCAGCGCAGGGGTGAGCAGCTCTCTCGACACGGTCGCGCCGGCCGTTCGCGGACGCCGAGCGTTACCCCACTACCTCGTCGCGGCGACGCTCGCACGGGGTGCCGACGCCGGTGCCGCGGTGGGGGTGATCCTGCTGGCCACCCTCCCGGAGGTCGGGTCCAGCCGTCCGGCGCTGCTCGGCGGGTTGCTGGCCACCTGCCTGACCGCACCACACCTGCTCGGGCCGGTGCTCGCCCGGCGGCTGGACCGGGCCGCGGACGGCCGGGGCCTGCTGGCTGCCGGCTTCGCCACGTACGCCGTCGCGGTCGCGGCGGCCGCGTTGCTGCTCGGACGGGTGCCGGTTGGTGTGCCGGCCGCGCTGCTGATCGTGGCCGGGGCCTGCGGGCCGCTGCTGACGGGGGGACTGAGCAGCCGGCTGGCGGCGCTGCTCGACGCGGACGAGCGGGCGCAACGCCGGGGTCAGGGCTGGGACGCGGTGACGTACGGGGTGGGTGGCAGCGCCGGCCCGGCCGCCGTGGCGGTGCTCGCCGCCGTTGCCGGGCCTCGGATGTGCCTGGTCGGGTTGGGTGCGGCGACCCTGGTCGCGGCGGCTCTGGTGGGCACGCTCCCGACGGCGGGGCCGAGACGGCAGGGGCCGCCGGGCCGCGCGCCCGCCGCGCGCGGGGCACTCCGGGCGCTGCTGGGTCGGGGGCCGCTGCGCCGCGTCACGGGGGTCACCACGGTCGCCGCGGTCACCGGCGGGGCGATGTCGGTGCTCGCCGTCGCGCTGGCGGCGGACCTCGGCCGGGAGGCGGTCTCCGGTGCGCTGCTGGCCGCCGCCTACGGTGCCGGAAACCTGGCCGCCGCGCTCCTGGTCACGGTGTTCCCGCTGACCGGCGAGCCGGAGCGGCTCACCGTCCGATGGGCGGCGATCGGCGCGGTGGCGGTCGCGCTCTGTGCCGCCGTGCCGGGCTTCCCGGTGGCGGTCGCCGCCTTCGCGCTGGCCGGAGCGGCGACCGCGCCGTTCTTCACGGCCACCCTGGCCGCCCGGTCGGCGTACGCGCCGGACGCCGTGCGGGCACAGGTGTTCGTGTCGACGGCGGCGCTCAAGGTGGCCGCCGCCTCGCTCGGCACCGGCCTGGCCGGGGTGCTCGCCCCGCTGGGCCCGCGCCTGCTGCTGGTGGCCGGTGGAGTGCTCACGTTCACGGGAGTGCTGGGGGCGACGGTGGCGCGACGGCGACGCGTGGGATGACGCGCTCCGCACGCCTGGCCGCCCGGGGCGTCCGCGCCGACGTGCTCGTGCACCGAGGACGCCGAAGGTCTCCCGGACCGTCAGGGCAGCGGGTGGGCGATGCCGCGCGCATGGTCGGTGAGCGCTGCACCGACCACCGTCGCGGCCATCGGCAGCACCTCCAGGCAGCGGCGCACCGCGGCGGCCATCAGCGCGTTCGGCACCCGCATCGAGAGCGTGCAGTGCGGCACCCAGCGGCCCGGCTGGTAGTGCTCCGCGAGGGGGATGCCGGCGGCGGTGAGGCGGTCGTACACCAGCCGCTGATGCGCCAGCAGTTCCGGGGTGGGCGCCGGGCCGAGCCACAGCACCCGGCCGACGAACTGCCCGGCGTGCTGGAAGTCGAGCCGCAGCGGGGCCGCCACGACCGTCCCCCGCAGCGCCGCGGCGACCTGCCCCGGGTCGAAGCGGGGCGCCACCGCGAGCGAGACGTGCGGGCGGTGGCGCTGCTCCAGCAGCGAGCGCATGCTCTGCACGCCCTCGGCCTCCAGCGCGTCCCACAGCACCCGGATCCGACGGGTGGCGTCCGGGTCCAGATACAACTCCAGCGCCGCGACCACGTGATCACCGTAGCGGCAGGGGTTTGACCGCCCGTGTCGGCGGTACGTTGATCGAACACCGATCTGGAGGCGTGGCTCGTGGATGTGAGTGACCTGCTGACCGAGATGTACGACCGGCTGCCCGACCTCGTCCGCGCCGCGGTCGACGGCCTCAGCCCCGACCAGCTGCTCCACCGGCCCGGACCGGGTGCCAACTCGATCGGATGGCTGGTCTGGCACCTCACCCGCGTGCAGGACCACCACGTCGCCGACCTGCTCGACGCCGAGCAGATTTGGGTGAGCGGCGACTGGGCGGGCCGTTTCGGGCTCACCCCGGACCCCGACGACACCGGCTTCGGGCACTCACCCGCGCAGGTCGCGGCCGTGCGCCCGGAGAGCGCCCAGGCGCTGATCGACTACTACGCGGCGGTGTCGGCGCGTACCCGATCGTTGGTGACCGGATTGGGCCCGGCGGACCTGGACCGCGTCGTGGACGAGTCGTGGGATCCGCCGGTCACCCTCGGCGTGCGGCTGGTCAGCGTCGCCGAGGACGACCTGCAGCACGTCGGCCAGGCCGCCTACCTCCGCGGTCTCGTCGAGACCGACTGACGGCGGCGTCCGCCGGGCTCAGGGCACGATCACCGCGCGGCCCTCCAGCGTGCCGTCGCGCATCTGGCGGTACGCGTCGAGCGCGTCCTCAAGGGCGAATGTGGTGATGGCCGGCCGGATCAGGCCCCGGGCGCCGAGGTCCAACACCTCCACCAGCTCGGGGCGGCTCCCCCAGTAGGTCGTCGCGATGCTCACCTCGTACGGCACGCCGAAGAACGACACCGGCAGGGTGCCGCCACCGATCCCCACGATGGTCAGGTCTCCCACGGTGCGGGCCACCGCCACACCGAGCGCGAGGGTGGCGTCGGCACCCACGAAGTCGAGCACCACGTCCGCGCCCCGGCCCCCGGTGGCCTGCCGGATCTCCTCGGCGGCGTGCGGGCCGGCGGTCACGCCGCGGTCGGCGCCGCACTCCTCGGCCAGCCGCAGCGCCTCGGGCCGGGTGTCCACCGCGATCACCCGGGCCGCCGTGGTGGCCTTGAGGATCTGGATCCCGACGTGCCCGAGGCCGCCGACACCGATCACCACGGCGGTGCTGCCCGGCGGCAGCTTGGGCCAGGAGCGCCGGATGGCGTGGTACGGGGTGAGCCCGGCGTCGGTGAGCGGCGCGGCGTGCACCGGGTCCAACCCGTCGGGCAGCGGCACGACGTGCCGGGCGTCCGGGACGAGCTCGTACTCGGCCATGCCGCCGTCCAGGCCGAGCCCGCCACCCCCGCTCGGCACCGGGGCGCCGGCCGGGTTCTCGCAGTAGGGGTCGACGCCGACCCGGCAGCGGGCGCAGGTGCCGCAGCCCCACGCGCCGAAGACGGCGACGGGCTGCCCGACGGACAGCCCGGTCACCCCGTCACCGAGCGCGTGCACCCACCCCGCGTTCTCGTGCCCCAGCGTGAAGGGCGGGTTCCAGGGCAGGGTTCCCGGCTCGAACTCGTCCATCAGGTGCAGGTCGGAGTGGCAGGCGCCGGCGCCGCCGATGCGGACCACGACCTGTCCCGGCCCGGCCGTCGGTTCGTCGACCTCGACCAGTTCCGGCTTCGACATCCACTCCCGCAACCGCAGCGCCCGCATCCGGTTCCTCCGTCCGTCTCCACCTGCCCGTGGCTGCCCACCTCGCCGGCCGGCAAACGGGCACGACCGCGCGGCCCGCCTCCGCCGGGTCACCCCATCCGGGTGAACCGGGCTCACCCCGGCCCGGGGGATCCTGCGGAGAACCGGGGGGAGGGGCGACGCGATGGGCACGTCGACGGCGCGGTACCTGCAGGAGCTGGACACCGGTCGGCGTCCCGACCTGCCGGAGACGACCACCGGGACGATGCGGCTGGACATCCGCGGGGACGGATGCACCGATCACTGGTACCTGACGATCGCCGACCAGCACGTCCGGGTGACCCGATCGGCCGACGACGCCGACCTGGTGGTCCGCGCCGACCGGGCGGTCTTCGACCAGTTGGCCAACGGTGAGCTGCCTCCCGGTACCGCGATGCTGCGCAACGACCTGACCGTGCAGGGCGACATCCGGCTGCTGATGCTGCTGAGGCGGATCTTCCCCGGGCCGCGCGGCGCCCGTCATCCGCGCGAGTTGGGGCGGGCCGCCCTGGCCGCACGGGAAGGGCGGCGGCCATGAGGCAGGAACTCGTGCACGTCATCGCCGGCAACGCGTTCGCCATCAGCGACGCCCAGGGTGACATCGAGGTCGACCCGCACGCTCCCGTCGGTCTCTTCTCGTTCGACACGCGCTTCCTGTCGCACTGGGTGCTGAGCATCGACGGTGAACGGCTCAACGCGCTCTCCCGCGACGACATGACGTACTTCGAGACCCGGTTCTTCCTGGTGCCGGGCACCGCGAGCCACTACGTCGACGCGGACGTGTCGATCATCCGGCACCGCTCGGTCCACGACTGCTTCCACGAGAAGATCACCGTGCTCAACCACTCGTCGGAGCACGCCGAGTTCAGCGTACGAGTGGAGATGGGCAGCGACTTCGCCGACATCGTCGAGGTCGGGGACCCCCGACGTCGGGACGTGCGGATCGAGGCCGACTCCGCACGCCACCAACTCGTCCTGCGCTACGAGCGGCAGCGGTTCGTCCGCGAGACCACCGTGAGCAGCACCGCTCCGGTCGAGGTGGACGAGAAGGGGATGACGTTCCGGATCCGCATCCCACCCGAAGGGCAGTGGGAGACCGACCTGCACCTGGCGATGATCATCCGGGGCGAGGGCGGGCAGGACATGCGCGCCAGCCTGGAATCGCACCAGAAGGCCGTCCGCGGTGGGATGCGTGAGGACCTCGCGGCCTGGCTGGACCGGGCGCCGCAGTTGGTGTCCGAACGGGCCGGTCTGGAGGAGACGTACCAGGGCAGCCTCGCCACCCTGGCCGCGCTGCGGTACCGGCCTCTGTCCTACGGCGAGCGGGTGCCGGTCGGTGGCCTGCCGTGGGCCATGGCGTTCTGCGGGCGCGACAGCATCATCACCTGCCTGCAGTCGGTGGCGTTCACCCCCGAGCTGACCCCCGCCACGCTGCGGATGCTGGCGCTGTTGCAGGGCGGCCAGCTCGACGACGACCGCGAGGAGGAGCCGGGCAAGATCCTGGCCCAGCTCCGCTACGGCGAGTCGGCGGCCTTCGCCGAGCGGCCGAGCGCCATCTACTTCGGCGCGGCCGACACCACCCCGCTCTTCGTCGTCCTGCTCGACGAGTACGAACGCTGGTCCGGCGACGCCGACCTGGTCCGCGAGTTACGCCACCCGGCCCGGATGGCGCTGGACTGGATCGACGAGTACGGCGACCTGACCGGTGACGGGTACCTGCGCTACCAGCGGCGCAACGAGCGGCACGGCACGATCAACCAGTCCTGGAAGGACTCCAGCGACGCGATCGCCGCCGGGAATGGGCAGCAACCGGCATTCCCGCGGGCCACCTGCGAATTGCAGGGCTACGCGTACGACGCGAAACGACGCGGCGCCCGCCTGGCCCGCCAGTTCTGGGACGATCCCGGGTACGCCGACCGGTTGGAACGGGAGGCGGCGGCGCTGAAGGAGCGGTTCAACCGGGACTTCTGGCTGCCGCAGCACGAGTACTACGCGTTGGCCCTCGACCCGTACGGCGAACCCGTCGACGCCCTGTCCTCCAACATCGGGCACCTGCTGTGGAGCGGGATCGTGCCGGACGACCGCGCGGAGGCGATCGCCGAGCACCTGCTCGGGCCGCGGCTGTTCAGCGGCTGGGGTGTGCGCACCTACGCGACCGGACAGCGTCCGTACAACCCGGTGGGCTCACACCTGGGGGCGGTGTGGCCGTCGGACAACGCGCTCATCGCGGCGGGGCTGCGGCACTACCGATTCGACACCCACGCGGCGCGGATCGCTGCCGGCATCTTCGACATGGCCCAGACCCTCGGCGGGGCGGTGCCGGAGCTGATCGCCGGTTACGACCGCAGCACCACGAAGTACCCCGTCCAACTGCCGTCGGCCGGCCGCCCCCAGTCGTGGTCCTCGGGCGCGCTGCTGATGCTGCTGGGCACCATGCTCGGGTTGCGACCCACCGGAGACAACCTGCTGGTGAACCCGGCCCTACCCCGGGGCTTCGGCCGTCTGGAGCTGCTCGACATCCCGGGCCGCTGGGGTCGTTCCGACGCCTACGCCGGCGACCGCTCCACCAACCCCCGCCCCCGCCCCCGCCTCCACTAACAGTGAGGATGTACGAGAGAGTCCTCCCGGTCCGGTCTGACCCGCCCTCTAACTGACTTCGGGTCTTGAACGGGATCTGTCGGCCGTGGCCGGGAGGTGTTCCGCCCCGGGTTAGATGGAGACATCGAATCCTGGAGGAACACCGGCGATGCCTGCACCGAAGAAGTACAACGATGAGTTGCGTGAGCGTGCGACCCGGTTGGCGGTCGAGGCCCGTCGGGATCCGGCGTCGGCGGTCGGTGCGATCCGTCGGATCGCGGGTCAGCTCGGGGTTCATCCGGAGGCGTTGCGGACATGGGTGAAGAAGGCCGAGGTCGACGCCGGTGAGCGTGCGGGCATGACCAGCAGTGACGCACAACGCCTCGCCGCGTTGGAACGGGAGGTCCGTGAGCTGCGGCGGGCGAACCAGATCCTGAGGTCCGCGGCGTCTTTCTTCGCGGCGGAGTTGGACCGTCCGTCGCGATGAGGGTCGACTTCGTC
>NZ_JBFAHZ010000014.1:0-144135 GCF_040654415.1 Micromonospora sp. NPDC050695 | reverse complement strand
GGTCGCACCACTTCTGCTTCGGTGCCCAGCCGAGCCGACCACCTGCACCGGACGGTTGACCGCGAGTTCCCGCAGGTCAGCCGGCACTCAAGCGATTACGCAATAGCCCTGGTCGCGCAATCAACCCTTATGCGTTGCTGAGATCACCTCGGTCCTCGGCGGCCCTGGCCACCTGGCGCATGGCCAGCGAAAGTCGTCGCAGCGGTCGACGCTGGAAGAATAGCATTCGGCCAAAGATAGTGAGATTTTGCGATCGTAGCTTTGGTGGCGTCAGGTAAAGAGTTAAAGATGTGCGGACTATCCCTCGCGTTAAGTATATTTTGCATCAAATAGCCATCAACTTGGATCCTTTTCGCGAACTCTTTAAGGCTAATTCCTGAATCCGCGAAACTGATCAGCTGCGCTTTCCACCATTCGTCACTTCCGCGCCTTTCCGACGCCTGGGGTGTGACCTGCTGCTGCCTGTACTGACTCGAACTAGTGCTGGCCATCTGCGCCATCTGTGCGGGTGCCTGTGGCAAGTGGCCTGGTGGGGGGTAATTGGCTGCTCGGCGGGCAGCAAGAAATTCCTCAAACTGCGTAGGGTGATTGTTTCGAGTGTTGTAGATATAGTCTATCAACATTGCTACATTTACATTGTTTTGCCACTCCGTGCAGGACGTCTTCAGTTCCTCGGTCTGCTCCCGGAAGGCGGAGTACATTGGGTTGGTCGCAGTCTCTCTCACCAACCTTACCCATTCGTTCAGATGTTGGTCTTCGGCCGCGAGAAGGTTCCTCGCGGTGACTTTAGCGGCCATTTCAAGTTGAGTGATGTCATAATGCAGGCCGCGCCCTGGCGAACTAATGTGCGTGGGATCCACTTCAAACCGTCCAATCATCTAGGATATTGGCCACTCATAAGGTAACGAAGGGCGACTGCCGCTGGTTCATGGAGTGCCCGAATCCCTTACGCCGGGGTTCCACGGACAGGGCTATTGCGTAGTCCGTTTGCGCAGGTCAGCACCAGCGCAGCCCCCGTCGTGGTGGTCCCGGTCCATTGGCCTGCGGAGCTACGGGGCCTTCGGTCGCACCACTTCTGCTTCGGTGCCCAGCCGAGCCGACCACCTGCACCGGACGGTTGACCGCGAGTTCCCGCAGGTCAGCCGGCACTCAAGCGACTACGTAACAGCCCTGGCGCCAACCTGACCGGGCTTCATGTTGCGAGACGCCAGCAACCCAGCATCTTCCCGTCGTCAACTAAAGATGGCGATCCGGTCGCCGTAGGCGAGGATCAGGGCGTTGAGGGCCTTGGCCCAACCGTAGGCCGGCCGGTGATACTCTCGCGGCCTGCTCGGTCGGGAAGTGCCCCCGCCGTCGGGCGGCCTGCCGGAACCGGGCGTTGAAGCTCTCGATGATGTTGGTCGTGTAGAGGACTTTGCGGACCTCGTGGTCGTAGTCCAGGAACGGCACGAACTGCGGCCAGGAGGTCCGCCAGAGCCGGATCACGGCTGGGTACTGGTCACCGAACTCGGCGGCGAACGCCTGGAAACGGGCCTCCGCGGCGGCCACCGTGGGGGCCGTGTAGATCTCGCGTAGGGCGGGGGTGATTCTCTGCCAGTCCTTGCGGTTGGTGTATCGCAGTGACGCCCGCACGAGGTGAACGACGCACTGCTGATGCACCGCCTGCGGCCAGACCTGCTCGATTGCGTCGGTCATGGCCTTGAGGCCGTCGGAGCAGACCATGAACACGTCCTCCACACCGCGGTTGCGCAGCTCGGTGAGGTAGCCGGCCCACTGCTTGGCGCCCTCACCGCCGGTCCCGGCCCACATACCCAGCACGTCGCGTCCGCCCGCATCGGTTCAGGAAGCTGAGCAGTGGCCTTCTTGTCTGCCATGACGTGGTCCTTCCCGGACAGGATCAACGTCCTGTCCAACGGACCACACCCAGGTCAAACACGGAAATCTACGCAGTCCCATTCCCGGTGGCGGCGCCGCGATGCGCAGCGCACCCCCCTGGCCGGCACGACCAAAACTTCTGTCCGTTTGAGCAAAAGTTGGCGTCGGGATTGCCGAAGCTCTGGACAGGCGGAGCGGAACGCTCCTACTGTGTCGGACACAACACATCGGCATTGCGTCGATGTGAACGAGTCCGATGACGAGGTGAGTCCCCGGTGCGCACCGTCGACCCCCTGCACGTGCGACTGTTGCGGTTGCTCCGCGACGAGGGGGCCGTCTCCCGCGCCGAGCTGGGCGACCGGCTCCAGATGCCGCGCCCGCGCCTGCTGGCCGAGCTGGACCGCCTGGTCGCGCTCGGGTATGTCGCCGAGGCCGGCCTCGCCGCCTCCCGGGGTGGCCGCCGCTCCACGCTTGTCGAACTGAACCCGAACCTGCGCTTCGCCGCCGTCGACCTGGGTGCCAGCTCGATGGACGTCGAGGTGGTCAACGGTCGCCTCGAACCGGTGGCCCACTACGCCGAGCCGGCCGACATCCGCAACGGTCCGAAGGTGACCCTGCAGCGGGTCAACGAGCTGCTGCACAAGGCCCGCGTCGACGGGGCGTACGAGCGTCTGGACGCGGTGGGCATCGGCGTACCCGGGCCGGTGAGCTTCCGCGACGGCGTTCCGGTGTCGCCGCCGATCATGCCGGGTTGGGACCGGTTCCCGGTCCGCGAGCTGCTCAGCCGCGAGCACGGCTGCCCGGCGGTGGTCGACAACGACGTCAACATCATGGCGATCGGTGAGCGCCACGGCGGTGTCGCCCACTCGGTGGACGACTTCCTCTTCGTGAAGATCGGCACCGGGATCGGCTGTGGCATCTACCTCACCGGCGAGGTCTACCGGGGCACCGACGGCTGCGCCGGGGACATCGGCCACATCCAGGTCGACGCGCACGGCCCGATGTGCTCGTGCGGCAACGTCGGCTGCTTGGAGGCGCTGTTCAGCGGCGCGGCACTGGCCAAGGACGCCACCGCCGCCGCCCGCAGTGGGGTGTCGCCGGCGCTGGCCGAACGGATGGCCCAGCGTGGCGTGGTCACCGCGTTGGACGTCGCCGAGGGCGCCGTCGAGGGCGACGTGACCTGCATCCAGCTCATCCGCGACGGTGGACGGCGGGTCGGCGGCGTGCTCGCCGGCCTGGTCAGCTTCACGAACCCGTCGATGATCGTGATCGGCGGCGGGTTGGCCCAGCTCGGGCACATCCTGCTCGCCGAGATCCGCAGCGTGGTCTACCGCCGGTCGCTGCCGCTGGCCACCGGCAATCTTCCCGTCGTGCTCTCCGAGCTTGGTGGTCGCGCCGGCGTCGCCGGTGCCGCCGTCCTCGCCAGCGACGTCGCCTTCGGGGAAGCCGCATGACGCTGACCGAGATTCCGTCGTGAGCGAGGAGGAGACCGTGGCCCTGCCCGAGGAGACCACCGCCACCGACCCGGCCGAGGTCGGCGTCGAGGCACCGCTGGTCGAGGCTCCGCCCGACACCGTCGCGGGCGAGGTGGTCCTGCGCCTCACCGACGTGGTCAAGACCTTCCCCGGCGTACGCGCCCTCGACGGTGTCCAACTTGAGGTACGCGCCGGCGAGGTGCACTGCCTGCTGGGGCAGAACGGCGCCGGCAAGTCCACCCTGATCAAGGTGCTCTCCGGTGTGCACCAGCCGGACTCCGGGCAGGTGCAGTGGCGCGGCGAGCCGGCCACCTTCGCCAACCCGCAGGCCGCGATGAAGGCCGGCATCGCCACCATCTACCAGGAACTCGACCTCGTCGAGGACCTGTCGGTCGCGGAGAACGCCTTTCTCGGTCACGAGCACCGCCGGTTCGGGTTCGTCCGGCGGGGCCGGATGGCCCGGCAGACCCGGCAGATCCTGAGCCGGCTCGGCCACGGCGAGATCCCGCCGGGCCGGATGGTCCGGTCGCTGCCGGCCGCCGGCAAGCAGATCGTCAGCATGGCCCGTGCGCTGTCGCACGAGGCCCGACTGATCATCATGGACGAGCCGAGCGCGGTGCTGGCGCACGACGAGGTCGGCAACCTGTTCCGGATCATCCGGGAGCTGACCGCGCAGGGCATCGCCGTCATCTACATCTCCCACCGCCTGGAGGAGATCCGCGAGATCGGCGACCGGGTCACCGTACTCAAGGACGGCCGGACCACGGCGGCGAACCTGCCGGCGCGCGACACCCCGACCCGCGACCTGGTCAGCCGGATGACCGGCCGGACCATCGAGTACGTCTTCCCGGACCGCCCCGTCGACGAGGGCACCGGCGCCGACCTGCTCCAGGTGGAGGGGCTGACCCGCACCGGAGAATTCGCCGACGTCTCGCTGAACGTGCGGGCCGGGGAGATCGTCGGCATCGCCGGCCTGGTCGGCTCCGGTCGTTCCGAGCTGCTGGAGACCATCTACGGCGCCCGCCTCGCGGAGGCCGGCTCGGTGCGGATGGACGGGAAGGTCCTGCGTCCCGGCGTCGGCGCGGCGGTACGCGCCGGCATGGGCATGGCCCCGGAGGAACGCAAGAGCCAGGCGCTGCTGCTCGGCGAACCGATCTACCGCAACGTCACGCTGGCCACCTTCGGCCGGTACGCGCGGCTCGGCTTCACCGACGCCGCCAAGGAACGCGCCGAGGCGAACCGGATCGCCGACAGCCTGGAGCTGCGGCCCCGGGACGTCGACCGGCCGGTACGCACACTGTCCGGCGGCAACCAGCAGAAGGTGGTGGTCGGGCGGTGGTTGCTCGGCGGCACCAAGTTGTTGCTGCTCGACGAGCCCACCCGGGGCGTGGACGTGGGTGCCCGGGCCGAGCTCTACCAGGTCATCCGGTCGTTGGCCGCCCAGGGCGTCGGGGTGCTGCTGATCTCCAGCGAGGTGCCTGAGGTGCTGGGCCTGGCCGACCGGGTGCTGGTGATGCGGGAAGGGCGGGTCGTCCGCGAGGCCGCGGCCGGCGAACTCGACGAGAACACCGTGCTCGACCTCGTGATGGCGGGGTCCTTGATGGAAGGCGCACCGGCATGAGCGACGCGACTCCCTCTCCCACCGCGACACCGGAGCGCCCGCAGCTTCCGGCGCAGTCTCCGCCGGTGGACCCGGCGGAGACGGCGGTGGCCAGTGACAAGGCGGCGGGCACCGGCCGGCTCTCCTGGTGGCGGGGGGACAGCGGCGACGGCGCCAAGCGAAACCTGGGCCTGATCGGTGTGCTGGCCGCGCTCATCCTGGTCGGCGCGATCACCAAGCCGGACCTCTACGGCGACCCGACCTGGGTCTGGAACAACGTCCTGGCCATCCTCCAGCTCGCCTCGGTCGTCGGCGTGGTGACGGTCGGGATGACCTTCGTGATCATCGGCGGCGGCATCGACCTGTCGGTCGGGGCGATCGTCGCACTGGCCGGCGTCTGGTGCACCACGGTGGCCACCCAGAGCTACGGCGCCGGCGGCATGATCTTCACCGCCCTCGCCGTCGGCATCTGCGTCGGCCTGGTCAACGGCGTCCTCATCTCGTACGGCCGCCTGGTGCCGTTCATCGCGACGCTCGCGATGCTGGTGGCCGCCCGTGGACTCGCGGCGTCCATCTCCAACAAGCAGACCCAGGTGTCGAGCAGCACCTTCATCAACGACATCGCCGCCCGCAAGGTGCTGGGGATCCCGATCCTCGTCTACATCCTCGGCGCGGTGGTGGTGGCCGGCTGGATCCTGCTCAACCGGACGACCTTCGGCCGGCGGACCATCGCCGTCGGCGGTAACCCGGAGGCGGCCCGCCTGGCCGGCATCAACGTCCGCCGGCACACCATGCTGCTCTACGCGCTGTCCGGTCTCTGCTGCGGCATCGCCGCCATCATGCTCACCTCGCAGGCCACCTCGGCACAGGCGGCAATGGCCAACCTGTACGAGCTGGACGCGATCGCCGCGGCGATCATCGGCGGGACGTTGCTCAGCGGGGGCCGCGGCACGATCGTCGGCTCGCTGCTCGGCGTCATCATCTTCGCCACGATCACGAACCTCTTCGCCATCAACGGCCTCTCCATCGAGGCGCAGAACATGGTCAAGGGCGGCATTATCGTCGCCGCCGTCCTGATCCAGCAGTTCCAGTTCAAGTCCGTCACTCGGCTCCTCGCGCGGAACAGGGTCACCACCGCAACCTGACGCACCGCACCGTTGTCCCTGGCGACGTCGAGAACTTCGACAGTGGCCGGGCCTCGCACACCCTCACCCATACAGAAACCGCTCCCAGGAGGTCGTTCATGACCCAGCACAGTCGCGACCTGTCGCGCCGCCGGTTGCTCTTCGGTGGAGCCGCAGTGGGCGCCGCCACCCTGCTGACCGCCTGCACCAGCAACGAGACCCCGGCTGCCAGCACCCAGACCAAGGCCGCCGGAAACAGCGAAGGCAACAACGCCCCGGGCAAGAAGGTCGTCATCGGCTTCTCCGCCCCGGCCGCCGACCACGGCTGGATGGGCGCGATCCACGCCAACGCCAAGGCCCAGGCCGCCGCCTACTCGGACGTGGAGTTCAAGGAGGTCGACGGTGGGTCGAACTCCGAGGCCCAGCGCTCGACGCTCGGCACGCTGATCGCCCAGAAGCCGGACATCATCGTCGTGCTGCCGCACGACGGCAAGGAGGTCAACGCCGTTGCCCTCCAGGCGATGCAGGCGGGCATCCCGATCGTGAACCTCGACCGGGCCTTCCCCGACGCGCTGGCCTCGCGGCTGGTCATCAAGGGCGACAACTACGGCATGGGCGTCTCCGCCGGGCACTTCATCGGCAAGCAGCTCAAGGACAAGGGCGTCGCCAACCCGGTGATCGGTGAGATCGCCGGTCTGGAGATCCCGCTGACCGTCGAGCGCAGCGCCGGCTTCGCCGCGGCCCTGGCGACCTACGGGTTCAAGGTGGGCAACCGCCGCTCGGCCGAGTTCACCTCGGACAGCGGTCAGCGCGAGGCGGCCCAGCTGCTCCAGGCGCTGCCGAAGATCGACGCGATCTGGAACCACGACGACGACCAGGGCATCGGTGTGCTCGCGGCCATCAAGCAGGCCAACCGGTCGGAGTTCTTCATGGTCGGTGGCGCGGGGTCCAAGCTCGCGATCGACGCCATCAAGGCGGACAACACCGTGCTCAAGGCGACGGTCACCTACAACCCGTCGATGGCGTCCTCGGCGGTCTCGCTCGCGCGGCTCATCGCGCAGGGTCGGGGCCTGGGCGACCTGACGGAGCTGCAGGTGCCCAAGGAGGTGACCCTCGCCTCCGAGACGATCACCAAGGAGAACGCGAGCAGCTACGACAAGCTCGGGTTCTGACATACCGGGGGGAGACCCACCTTGTCCACGACAGACAGAGAACTGCGGATCGGCATGGTCGGTTACGCGTTCATGGGCGCCGCGCACTCACAGGCGTGGCGCACCGTGAACCGCGTCTACGACCTGCCGGCGCGGGCCCGAATGGCGCTGATCTGCGGCCGGGACACACCGAAGGTGGCCGAGGCCGCCGACCGGCTCGGCTGGGACGCGTACACGACGGACTGGCGTGACCTGATCAACCGGGACGACATCGACGTGGTCGACGTCTGCACGCCGGGCGACAGCCACGCCGAGATCGCGCTCGCCGCGTTGGCCGCCGGTAAGCACGTCCTGTGCGAGAAGCCGTTGGCGAACTCGGTGGCCGAGGCACGGGCGATGACCGCCGCGGCGGAGACAGCCCGGGCCGCCGGGGTGCGGTCGATGTGCGGGTTCAACTACCGCCGGGTCCCCGCGGTCACGATGATGCGCCAGCTGGTCGCCGACGGACGACTCGGGGTGATTCGACACGTCCGAGCGACGTACCTGCAGGACTGGATCGTGGATCCGCAGTTCCCGCTGGTCTGGCGGTTGCAGAAGGACAGGGCGGGCTCCGGCGCGCTGGGTGACATCGGTGCGCACATCATCGATCTGACCCAGTTCGTCACCGGCCAGCGGATCACCGGGGTCAGCGCCGTCACCGAGACCTTCGTCAAGGAACGGCCGCTGCCGGCCGAGTCGAGCGGTCTGGCGGCCACGGTGGACGGCGGCACGTCGCCCACCGGGCCGGTCACCGTCGACGACGCCGCGGTCTTCGTGGCCCGGCTGGACGGCGGCGCACTGGCCACGTACGAGGCGAGCCGCTTCGCCACGGGCCGCAAGAACGCCCTGCGGGTCGAGATCAACGGCTCGCTCGGCAGTGTGATCTTCGATCTGGAGCGCCTCAACGAGCTGGAGTTCTACGACGCCACCCGGCCCGCCCTGGAACAGGGTTTCAGCCGGATCCTGGTGACCGAGGGCGATCACCCGTACATGTCGGCGTGGTGGCCTCCGGGTCACATCATCGGCTACGAGCACTCCTTCACGCACGAGATGCGTGACTTCATCGAGGCGGTCGCCACCGGCGTCGACCCGACTCCATCCTTCGCCGACGCGTTGCAGGTCCAGCTCGTGCTGGACGCGGTGACCCGTTCGGCGGAGGTCGGTTCCTCCTGGACCGAGGTGGAGCCGACGCTGGCCGCGGTGGCCGTCTGACACTGACCATCCGCGACGGCGGTGTGTAGGCACCGTTGTCGCCCGACCGGCTTTCCGGAGCCGACCGGCGAGGGACCGGCCGCGGTTTGCGCCCCGCGGCCGGGACGAGGTCGGCACCGGAGGGCGTGCGGCCGGGCCGTACGGCCCGGTGGCGCACGAGCAGAACGGTTGTCCGGTGTGGCCGGACCGGGATTCCCCGGCCGCACCGGAGGACCGCCACCATTCCCGGCGATCCGGAGGACCGCCACCATTCCCGGCGATCCGGAGGACCTGACGGTTCCGCCGGCCTGAGACGTCCGGTCGAGGCATGCCAACGCCCTGACCGGCCGGATGCGGGGGAGGCAGGGTCGAGACGCCGACCGACCCTGCCTACCAGCCCCGTCTGCCCGCACCCGCACCGGGAACCGGTCCGGCGTCGTCGCCGCCGACGCCGACGTCGGACCGGGTGCCGTCCCGGTGCGAGGCGGGCGGGCGGGGCCCATCCGCCCAGGGCGTATCTTTCCGAACAATATTCTGATATTCCTATATTTAATTACACCGACGGTTCCTCCTGAACGGGAAGGAGCACCATGCGAACGGGTGTCTGGTTGGTGGGAGCGCGCGGTTCGGTCGCGACCACCAGCATCGTCGGAGGGCTCGCGCTGCGAGCCGGCCTGGCCGGGCCGACCGGCTGCGTCACGGAACTGCCCGAGCTGCGCGGCCCCGACCTGCCGTCCTTCGCCGACCTGGTCTTCGGCGGGCACGACCTGGCCACGACTCCGCTGTGCAAGCGCGCCGAGGCGCTGGCCGACGCCGGGGTCGTCCCCGGCAGGCTCGTCGCCGCGCTCCCCGACGAGCTGACCGCCGTCGAGCAGGAGCTGCGCCCCGCGCCCACCGGCGCCACCCAGGCCGACCGGGCCGCCGCCGTGGTCCACGACCTCACCAGCTTCCGCGAACGGCACGGGTTGGACCGGGTGGTGGTGGTCAACGTCTCCGCCACCGAACCGACCCCCCGGCCGCACCCCGGGCACGCCGATCCCGACGCGCTGCGCGCCGCGCTCGCCGGCCCGGACGAGGTGCTGCCACCCAGCTCCCTGTACGCGTACGCGGCGCTGCTCGCCGACTGCCCGTACGTCGACTTCACCCCGTCCACCGGGCTGCGGCTGCCGGCGCTCACCACGCTGGCCGAACAGCTGCGCCTGCCGTACGCCGGGCACGACGGCAAGACCGGGGAGACCCTGGTCAAGTCGGTGCTCGCGCCGATGTTCGCGATGCGCAACCTGGCCGTGCGCTCCTGGTCCGGGATGAACCTGCTCGGTGGCGGCGACGGCGCCACCCTCGCCGACCCGGCCGCCAACGCGGCGAAGGTGCAGAGCAAGCAGCGGGTGCTCGGCGAGACGCTGGGCTACGTCCCGCAGGGCAACACCCGGATCGAGTACGTCGAGGAGCTGGGCGACTTCAAGACCGCCTGGGATCTGATCACGTTCGCCGGCTTCCTCGGCACCGGCATGCGGATGGAGTTCACCTGGCACGGCTGCGACTCCGCGCTGGCCGCGCCACTGGTGCTCGACCTGGCCCGGCTCACCGCCGCGGCGCACGCCGCCGGGCACGTCGGGCCGCTGGCCGACCTGGGCTTCTTCTTCAAGGACCCGCTGGGTGCCCCCACCCACTCGCTGGCCGAGCAGTGGGCCCGACTGACCGACTTCACCCGGCAGCTGCACGCCGGCCGGGACGGTGGCCATGACCACGCTGGCTGACGTCGCCGAACTGGTCCGGGCGCCGGCGGCGCTGTCGGTGCCGGGTGACGTGATCGCCGGAGCGGCGGCGGCCGGCGCGCTCGGCCCGCGTACCCCCGCTCTGGCCGGCGCATCGGTCCTGCTCTACTGGGCCGGCATGGCCGCCAACGACTGGGCCGACCGGCGCCTGGACGCCGTCGAGCGGCCCGAGCGGCCGATCCCCAGCGGCCGGGTCACCCCGGCCGTCGCGGTCGGCCTCGCCGCCGGCCTCACCGCCGCCGGCGTGGGCCTGGCCGCCGCCGTGGGCGGGCGCCGCGCCGCCACGCTCGCCGTGCCCCTGGCCGCCACCATCTGGGGGTACGACCTGCTGGCCAAGAACACCGCCGCCGGGCCGGCCGTGATGGCCGCCTGCCGCGGGCTGGACGTGCTGCTCGGCGCGTCCGGCGGGCGGCTGACCCGGGCGCTGCCGGCGGCGGCGACCGTCGCCGCGCACACCTGGACGGTCACCGCCCTGTCCCGCCGTGAGGTCACCGGCGCCGACGCCGCCCTGCCGATGCGCACCCTCGCCGGCACCGCCATGGTCGCCGCCAGCGCCGCCGTCGCCGCGCCCGGCGCCCGCCGCGCAGCCGCCCGAGTCGACGAGCGGTCCGGTGCGACCGATCGGGCCGGTGCCGTCGGCGAGGTCGGTGTCCGCGCGAGGCGCACCCGATCGGCCGGGATCGCGGCCGCGCTGCCCGCCGTGCTGGCCGGCTGGTACGCCGCCCGCTACGGCGCGGCCCAGGTCGAGGTGGTGCGTGATCCGTCGGCCGGACGGGTCCGTGCCGCCGTCGGCGCGGGGATCACCGGACTGCCCGCCCTGCAGGGGGCGCTCACCGCCCGGGGCGGCGCTGGCCTGCTCGGGTTGGCCGTCGCCGCGGCGGCACCGCTGGGCCGGCGGCTCGCTCGGAAGATGTCCCCGACATGACCGTGCCCCAGCCGCGACCACCGGTCGCCGACGCGACGACGCTGCGCCTCGGGTACGGCACGAACGGCTTCGCCAACCACCGACTCGACGACGCGCTCGCCGTCATCGCCGACCTCGGCTATGTCGGGGTGGCGCTCACCCTGGACCACGACCACCTCGACCCGTTCGCGCCGGGGCTCACCCGCCGGATCGCCGCGGTTGGGCGACGGCTGAGTGAGCTGGGCCTCGCGGTGGTCATCGAGACCGGTGCCCGCTACCTGCTCGACCCGTGGCACAAGCACGCCCCGACGCTGCTGCACGACGACCCGACCCGACGGATCGAGTTCCTGCGTCGGGCCGTCCGCGTCGGCGCCGACCTCGGCGCGGAGGCGGTGTCGTTCTGGGCCGGCGTACGCCCCGAGTCGGTGTCGCCGCAGTGCGCGTGGGACCGGCTGGTCGCCGGTTGCGCCACCGTCGTCGACGCCGCCGACACCGCCGGCGTCACCCTCGGCTTCGAACCGGAGCCGGGGATGCTGGTGCAGGACATCGCCGACTGGCGGCGCCTGCGTGCCGCGCTCGACGCACCGGCCCGCTTCGGCATCACCCTCGACATCGGACACTGCCGGTGCCTGGAGCCGTGGCCGGTCCCGCAGTGCGTCGCCGAGGTGGCCGACCACCTGGTCAACGTGCAGATCGACGACATGCGTCGGGGCGTGCACGAGCACCTGGAGTTCGGCACCGGCGAGATCGACTTTCCGCCGGTGCTGGCCGCCCTGGCCGAGGCCGGCTATCGCGGACTGGTCGCCGTCGAGCTGCCCCGGGACTCGCACGCCGCGCCCGCCGTCGCCGCCCGCTCGATCGAGTTCCTGCGCGCCGCCGGGCAGACCGCCGCCGGGCAGACCGTGGCCGGGAGCGGCACCACGAGCACGGTGGCGACCGCCGGGTCCACCGACGGCGAGACAACCACCGCCGCCCTTTGCTCTGCTTCACCGGACGCAACACCTGCCGTCCGCTATCCGGACAGCGACCGTCGCGTGGGGTGAAGCAGAGCAAAGGACGCGCCTGAGGCACTCGAGCCGCCGGGTGCCTGCGGAGCAGCACGAGGGAGGAGACGGGATGACACCGGATTCACTACGGGCCGCGCTGCGGGGCGTACCCGATCCCGACTGGCTGGACACGGCGCTGCGCCGGGTCGCGGCCGAACCCACCGCGATCACCCGGCTCTTCCCCGCCGCCGCCCGGCGCTGCGGGCGCGGGCCGCTGCCCGACGCCCCCGGTTGGACGGCCGACGACGCGGCCCGGGTGCTGCTGCTGACCGCGCTGCCCGGCGACCACGCCGCGTACGCCGAAACCCTCTACCAGCACGGTGACGCGGCCGAGCGGCGGGCCGTGCTGCGCGCTCTGCCGCTGCTGCCGATCGGCGCCGCCGGGGTGCCCCTGCTGCACGACGCGATCCGGACCAACGACACCCGACTGGTCGCCGCCGCCCTCGGCCCGTACGCCCGGCACCTCGACCCGGCCGCCTGGCGACAGGCGGTGCTCAAGTGCGTGTTCAGCGGCGTACCCCTGACCGCCGTGGCCGACCTGGACACCCGGGCCGACGGTGAGCTGGCCGCGATGCTGGCCGCGTTGGCCGCCGAACGCCACGCCGCCGGCCGCGAGCTGCCCGCCGACGCCACCGACCTGCTCGACCGGCTCACCGCCGCACTGCCCCGGGAGGCGTGACATGCGCATCTTCGACCCCCACATCCACATGACCTCACGCACCACCGACGACTACGAACGGATGGCCGCCGCCGGGGTGCGCGCGGTGGTGGAGCCGGCGTTCTGGCTGGGTCAGCCGCGCACCAGCGCCGCCTCGTTCACCGACTACTTCGACTCGCTGATCGGTTGGGAGCCGTTCCGGGCCGGGCAGTTCGGGGTACGCCACTTCGCCACCATCGCGCTGAACCCCAAGGAGGCCAACGACCCGCGCTGCCGGCCGGTGCTCGACCTGCTGCCCCGCTACCTGGACAAGGACGCGGTGGTGGCGGTCGGCGAGATCGGCTACGACTCGATGACCCCGGAGGAGGACGAGGCGTTCGCCGCGCAGCTCGCCCTCGCCGTGGCGCACGACCTGCCGGCCCTGGTGCACACCCCGCACCGGGACAAGGCGCGCGGATGCGAGCGAACCCTCGCCGTGGTCGCCGAATCCGGCATCGACCCGGGGCGCGTGGTGGTCGACCACCTCAACGAGGTGACCGTCAAGTTGGTCCGCGACAGCGGCTGCTGGCTGGGCTTCTCGATCTACCCGGACACCAAGATGACCCCGTCCCGGATGGTCGAGCTGCTGCGCGAGTACGGCACGGACCGGATGCTGGTCAACTCGGCCGCCGACTGGGGGCGCTCCGACCCGCTGCTGACCCGGGCGACCGGCGAGGCGATGCTGCAGGCCGGGTTCAGCGACGACGACGTCGACACCGTGCTGTGGCGCAACCCGGTGGAGTTCTACGGGCAGTCCGGTCGGCTCGACCTCAGCGACCTGGAGGTCACCGCCGTGGACCCGCAGACCGGCAACTCGATCCTGCGCGGCGGCAGCTGATGCGGCTGCGACATGCCGGCGGCGACACCGTCCACCTCGGCTACTGCACGAACGTGCACCCCGCCGAGGACCTCGCCGGCATCCTCGGTCAACTCGACACCTACGCCGTGCCGGTCCGCGAGGCACTCGGCAGCGACCTGCTCGGCCTCGGCCTGTGGCTGGCCGCCCCGGTCGCCGCCGAGCTGGCCGCCGACCCGGCGCTGCGCCGCCGGTTGCGCACCGAGCTGGACGCGCGCGGGCTGGAGGTGGTCACCCTCAACGGCTTTCCCTACGCGGCGTTCCAGGCACCGGTGGTCAAGCAGGACGTCTACCACCCGGACTGGACCACCGAGCAGCGGCTGACGTACACCCTGGATCTGGCCCGGGTGCTCGCCGACCTGCTGCCCGACGACGCCGCCCGGGGCTCGATCTCCACGCTGCCGCTGGCCTGGCGGCAGCCCTGGGACACCGACCGGGCCGACGCCGCCCGACGCCGGCTCGACCAGCTCGCCGCCGGCCTGGCCGCGGTGCAGCGCGACACCGGCCGGCAGGTCCGGGTCGGCTTCGAACCGGAGCCCGGCTGCGTGGTGGAGAGCACCGACCAGGCCGCCGCGCTGCTGTCCGGCATGGACACCGAACGCCTGGGTGTCTGCGTCGACCTGGCCCACCTGGCCTGCGCCTGGGAGGAGCCGACCGAGGCACTCGACCGGCTGCGGGCGGCCGACCTGCCCGTGGTGAAGGTGCAGGTCTCCGCCGCCGTCGAGGCCACCGACCCGGCCGGTGACGCCGACGAACTGCACCGCTGGGTGGAGCCACGCTTCCTGCACCAGACCCGGGGGGCCGGCTGCGCCGCGGGCGGCGACCCGGCCGACCCGGCGTACGCGGCCGACGACCTCGACGAGGCGCTGGAGCGGGCGCTGCCCGGCCCGTGGCGGGTGCACTACCACGTGCCCCTGCACGCCCCACCCGAGGAACCGCTCGGCTCGACCCTGCCCGTTCTGCGCGCCGCGCTGAGAGCGCTCTACACCGGCCCGGCCGCCGGCTGCGACCACCTCGACGTCGAGACGTACACCTGGGGGGTGCTGCCGGCCGCACGACGGCCGGGCACCGACGCGGAGCTGGCCGTCGGCATCGCCGCCGAGCTGGCCTTCGCCCGCACCGAACTGGTCAGCCTCGGGCTGACCCCGGAGAACACCGTGACCGCGGGAGTGACGAGATGAGCCGACGACTGGTGGTGCTCGACGTGGTGGGGCTGACCCCGCGACTGCTGGCACACATGCCCCGGCTGCGCGGAGTCGCCGACGGCGGCTTCCGGGCCGAGTTGGGCACCGTGCTGCCCGCGGTGACCTGCTCGGTGCAGTCCACCTTCCTGACCGGCGAGCCGCCCAGCGGGCACGGCATCGTCGGCAACGGGTGGTACTTCCGGGACCTGGGTGAGGTGCTGCTGTGGCGGCAGCACAACGCGCTGGTCGGCGGGGAGAAGCTCTGGCAGGCGGCCCGCCGGGCCGAGCCCGGCTACACCGTCGCCAACGTCTGCTGGTGGTACGCGATGGGCGCGGACGTCAACTGGACGGTCACCCCGCGCCCCGTGTACTACGCCGACGGGCGCAAGGAGCCGGACTGCTACACCGACCCGCCGGAACTGCACGACGCGCTCACCGGCCGGCTGGGCACGTTCCCGCTGTTCACCTACTGGGGGCCGACCGCCGGGCTGCCGTCGTCCCGGTGGATCTGCCAGGCGGCCGAGCAGATCCTGGCCGACGTGTCACCCGACCTGACCCTGGTCTACGTCCCGCACCTCGACTACGACCTGCAACGCTTCGGTCCGTCGTCGGCCCAGGCCGCCGCCGCTGCGGCCGAACTGGACGCGGTGCTCGGGCCGCTGCTGGACGCCGCCCGCGCCCGTGACGCCACCGTGGTGGTGCTGTCCGAGTACGGCATCACCGACGTGTCCCGGCCGGTGGACGTCAACCGGCTGCTGCGCGCCGAAGGGCTGCTGCGGGTGCACACGCAGGCCGGCATGGAGTACCTCGACCCGTGGACGTCGAAGGCGTTCGCGGTCGCCGACCACCAGGTCGCGCACGTCTACGTCAAGGACCCGGCCGACGTGCCGGCGGTGGCGAAGCTCTGCGCCGGGCTGCCCGGGGTGGCCGAGGTGCTCGACGCCGACGGCAAGGCCGCGCACGGGCTGGACCACGAGCGCGCCGGTGAGCTGGTGCTGGTGGCCGAGCCGGACTCCTGGTTCACGTACTACTACTGGTTGGACGACGCCCGCGCACCGGACTTCGCCCGGCTCGTCGAGATCCACCGCAAGCCCGGGTACGACCCCGCCGAGCTGTTCTTCGACCCGGCCAACCCCGGGGCGGCCAAGCTGCGGGCGGCCGCCGCGCTGGCCCGCAAGAAGGTCGGCATGCGGTACCTGATGAGCGCGATCGGCCTGGACGCCGGAGCGCGCGCGGTACGCGGCTCGCACGGGCGGCTGCCGGACGACCCGGCGGACGCCCCGGTGCTGCTCTGCTCCGACCCCACCGCCGCCCGTTACCGGATCGCGGCCACCGAGGTCAAGGAGTTGTTGCTGGAGCTGGCCGGGCTGAGTTCCGGTGGCGGGTCGGGGGAGGGGTCGTGACGGTCACCGTCGCGCCCACTGACACGAGCGGATTGCGGGCGCGCTTCGACGCCGAGCTGGCGGCGTTCCTCGACCGGCAGGGGCCGGACTGGCCGGACGGCGCGCCGCGCGGGGTGTTCACCGCGCTGCAACGGTTCGTGCTGGCCGGTGGGAAACGGCTGCGCCCGCTCTTCTGCTACTGGGGTTGGCGCGGCGCGGGCGCCGCCGACGGCACCCCGATCGTGGTGGCGGCGGCGGCCCTGGAGCTGTTCCACGCGTTCGCGCTGATCCACGACGACATCCTCGACGGCAGCGACCGCCGCCGGGGTGAGCCGTCGGTGCACCGGCTCTTCGCCGACCTGCACGCGCGCTCGTCGTGGCGTGGCGACCCCGAGGCGTACGGGCGCAACACCGCGCTGCTCTGCGGGGATCTCTGTGCGGCCTGGTCGGATCAGATGTTCCACGAGTGTGGCCTGGGCACCGAGCAGGTGCACCGGGGTTACGGCGTGTTCGCGCTGATGCGTACCGAGGTGATCGCGGGGGAGTACCTGGACCTGGTCTCCGGGGTGGGTGACGGCTCGGTGGCCAGCGCGCTCACCGTGATCCGGATGAAGGCGGCCCGGTACACGGTCACCCGACCGTTGCAGATCGGCGCGGCGCTGGCCGGCGGAGGGCCGGAGCTGATCGACGCGCTGGGCGAGTTCGGTGACCCGCTGGGCGACGCGTTCCAGCTCCGCGACGACGTGCTGGGCGTCTTCGGTGATCCGGCGGTGACCGGCAAGTCGGTGCTGGACGACCTGCGCGAGGGCAAGCCCACGGTGATGATGGCGCTGGCCCGGAGCGCCGCCGACCGGACGCAGACCGCGCGGCTGCGGGAGCTGTTCGGCAATCCCGGGTTGGACGGCGAGGGCGCGGCGGAGCTGCGCGCGATCATCGAGGAGACCGGCGCCCGGGACCGGATCGAGCAGATGATCCGGGTCCGTACCGAGGCGGCGTTGACGGCCCTGGAGAGCGCGGAGGTGGCCGCGGGGGCCCGGTCGGCGCTGATCGCGTTGGCCGCGCAGGCGATCGACCGCCGCGCCTGATCCGGCTGACTTTCAGCCAAATCGACGAAAGTTGATGCCGGATCATCGGAAGGTATGGACACATCGACACGCGCAATTTAGTGTCGTGGCCAACACGACAATGTTTCGTCGAGGTGAACCGGCGGCGCGGTAACCCATCGACCCCCACCACTCACCGCTACGGCATCCGGCGCGACGGCGCGCGCCCGGCCTGGCAGTCATTCGTCAGGAAGGGACAGCACAGATGTCCATGAAGGACGTTCCCCACCACCGGTCCCGACGATGGTTCTCCGCCGGATCGGCCCTGCTGCTCGCAGTCGCGGCCGGCACGGTCGCACTCGTGGCCGGCTCGACACCGGCCCAGGCGCACACGATCAACGCCACCGACTTCCAGCAGGTCGAGCTCGCCCGCGGCGTGGCCGACATGGGTGAGCCGATGTCGCTGGCCGTGCTGCCGGACCGCTCCGTCCTGCACACCGCCCGCAACGGCACCCTGCGCCGCACCGACGCGGGCGGCACCACCTCCGTGATCGGCACCCTGTCGGTCTACAACCACGACGAGGAGGGGTTGCAGGGCGTCGGGGTCGCCCCGAACTTCGCCAGCAACCGGCAGATCTTCCTCTACTACGCCCCGCCGCTGTCCACCCCGGGCGGCGACGCGCCGGCCACCGGCACCGACTTCTCGGCCTGGGACGGAGTGAACCGCCTCTCCCGGTTCACCCTCAACGCCGACTTCACGCTCAACCAGTCCAGCAAGGTCGACGTGCTCGACGTCCCGGCCAACCGGGGCCTGTGCTGCCACGTCGGCGGGGACATCGACTTCGACGCCGCGGGCAACCTCTACCTGTCCACCGGCGACGACACCAACCCGTTCGAGTCCTCCGGCTACTCGCCGCTGGACGAGCGGACCAACCGCAACCCGGGGTACGACGCGCAGCGCAGCGCCGGCAACACCAACGACCTGCGCGGCAAGATCCTGCGGATCAAGGTGAACGCCAACGGCACCTACTCCATCCCGTCGGGCAACCTGTTCGCGCCCGGCACGGCCAGGACCCGGCCGGAGATCTACGCGATGGGGTTCCGCAACCCGTTCCGGATCAGCGTCGACAAGGCCACCGGCGTCGTCTACGTCGGTGACTACGGGCCGGACGCCGGCTCCACCAGCTCCACCCGCGGGCCGTCCGGGCAGGTCGAGTTCAACCGGGTCGCCGCACCGGGCAACTACGGCTGGCCGTACTGCACCGGCACCAACACCACCACCGAGACGTACAACGAGTGGGACTTCGCCACCAACGCCAGCGGCGCGAAGTACAACTGCACCGGCGGGCCGACCAACAACTCGTTCCGCAACACCGGCCTGACCACTCTGCCGCCGGCCCAGCCGGCCTGGATCCGGTACGCCGGAGACGCCGGCACCCCGACCGAGTTCGGCGGCGGCTCCGAGTCGCCGATGGGCGGCCCGGTCTACCGGTACAACGCCTCGTCGACCTCCACCACGAAGTTCCCGCAGTCCTTCGACGGGCAGTTCTTCGCCACCGAGTTCGGCCGTGGCTGGATCAAGCCGATCCACGTCAACGCCGACGGTTCCCGGGGCACCATCGACACCTTCGGATGGGTCGGCAAGCAGGTGATGGACTCGGCGTTCGGCCCGGACGGCGCGTACTACGTGCTCGACTACGGCACCGGCTACTTCAACGGTGACGCCAACTCCGCGCTCTACCGCTTCGACTACGTCGGTGGCGGCAACCGGGCACCCACCGCCGCGGCCAGCGCCAACCGGACCTCCGGCGCCGCACCGCTCGCGGTGACCTTCTCCTCGGCCGGCTCGTCCGACCCCGAGGGTGGCGCGCTGACGTACTCGTGGGCCTTCGGTGACGGGACCACCTCGACGGCGGCCAACCCGACGAAGACGTACACCGCCAACGGCACCTACACCGCCACCCTCACGGTGCGCGACCCGCAGGGCGCCACCGGCAGCAGCAGCGTGCAGATCAGCGTCGGCAACACCGCGCCCACGGTGACCATCAACAACCCCGGCAACGGGCAGCTGTTCAGCTTCGGCGACACGGTGCCGTACAGCATCACCGTGACCGACCCGGAGGACGGCACGATCGACTGCACGAAGGTCAAGATGACCTACGTGCTCGGGCACGACCAGCACGGGCACCAGATCACCTCGAAGACCGGCTGCTCCGGCTCGATCACCATCCCGGTCGACGGTGAGCACGACGACGCGGCGAACATCTTCGCGATCTTCGACGCGGAGTACACCGACGCCGGTGGGCTGACCACGCACACCCAGCACACGCTGCCGCCGCGGCACCGACAGGCCGAGTTCTTCGGCACCTCCTCCGGCGTCAACGTGTTCAGCAAGACCCCGGCCGAGGGCGGCAAGACCGTCGGTGACATCAACAACGGCGACTGGATCGCGTTCCAGCCGTACCGGCTGGGCAACGTGACCTCGTTCACCGCCCGGGTCTCCTCGGCGGGCGCCGGCGGCACCCTCCAGGTCCGGGCCGGCTCGGCCACCGGCACGGTGCTCGGCTCGGCCACGGTCCCGGTCACCGGCGGTTGGGAAACCTTCACCACGGTCACCGGGGCGATCACCAGCCCGCCGACCGGCACCACCACGCTCTACCTGACGTTCGCCGGAACGGGCACCGGGGCGCTCTACGACATCGACGCCTTCACCCTCGTCACCGGTACACCGCCCACCGGCGGGGCCGGCGCGATCAAGGGTCTGGGCGGCAAGTGCCTGGACGTGCGCAACGCCGCCACGGCGGACGGCACGCAGATCCAGATCTACACCTGCAACGGCAGCGCGGCGCAGACCTGGGCGGTCACACCGAACTCGACGATCAAGTCGTTGGGCAAGTGCCTGGACGTCTCCGGTGGTGGCACCGCCGACGGCACCAAGATCCAGCTCTGGACCTGCAACGGGACCGGAGCGCAGAACTGGGCCGCCCAGGCCGACGGCACGGTGCGCAACGTGTCGTCCGGCAAGTGCCTCGACGTCTCCGGCAACAACTCCGCCGACAGCACGGTGGTCCACCTGTGGACCTGCACCGCGGCTGCCAACCAGAAGTGGACCCTGCCATGAGAATCCTGCGACCCGTCCTCGGCGCGGCCATGGCGGCCCTCGCCGTGATCGCCTGCACCACCCCGGCCACCCCGGCCAGCGCCGCCGACGCCCCGTACGACGTGCTGGTGTTCTCCAAGACCGCCGGTTTCCGGCACGACGCGATCCCGGTCGGCATCCAGACCATCCGTGATCTGGGCGCCGCGAACAACTTCACCGTCACCGCCACCGAGGACGCCGCGGCCTTCACCACCGGCAACCTCGCCCAGTACGAGGCGGTGGTCTTCCTCAACACCACCGGCGACGTCCTCAACGCCAGCCAGCAGACCGCCTTCGAGTCGTACATCGGCTCGGGTCGCGGGTACGTGGGTGTGCACGCCGCCGCCGACACCGAGTACGACTGGCCGTTCTACGGCAACCTGGTCGGCGCGTGGTTCGCCTCGCACCCGGCCATCCAGCAGGCCAACATGAAGGTGGAGGATCGGGGTCACGCGGCGACCGCGCACCTGCCGCAGACCTGGACCCGCACCGACGAGTGGTACAACTACCGGACCAACGCCCGGTCCACCGCCCACGTGCTGGCCACCCTGGACGAGTCGTCGTACTCCGGTGGCGGCATGGGCGCCGACCACCCGCTGAGCTGGTGCAAGGGCTACAGCGGCGGCCGGTCCTTCTACACCGGCGCCGGGCACACCCAGGCGTCGTACGCCGAGCCGGCGTTCCGGGCACACCTGCTCGGCGGCATCCGGTACGCGGCCGGTCGGAGCAAGGCCGACTGCCGTCCGGAGACCGGCTACACGCCGCTCTACAACGGGTCGACGGCCGGTTGGTCGCAGGCCGGTCCGGGCAGCTTCACCAACTCCGACGCCACCCTCACCTCGGTGGGCGGCATGGGGCTGTTCTGGTACAACGCCAAGCAGTTCACCAACTACTCGTTGAAGCTGGACTGGAAGCTGGCCGGGGACGACAACTCCGGCATCTTCATCGGGTTCCCGCCGTCGAGTGACCCGTGGTCGGCGGTGGACAACGGTTACGAGATCCAGATCGACGCCACCGACGCGGTGGACCGCACCACCGGAGCGGTCTACACGTTCAAGTCCGCCGACATCGCGGCCCGCGACGCGGCGCTGAACGCCCCGGGGGAGTGGAACACGTACGAGTTGCTGGTCGAGGGGGAGCGGCTGCAGATCTTCCTCAACGGTGTGAAGATCAACGACTTCACCAACACCAATCCGGTACGGTCGCTGGCCGGCCACATCGGCATCCAGAACCACGGCACCGGTGACGACGCCTCGTTCCGCAACATCCGGATCAAGGAGCTGGGCACCACCCCACCGCCGACCGGCAACACCACCGTCCAGGCCGAGGCGTTCAGTTCGGCCAACGGCGTCAGCCCGTTCACCAAGGCGGGCGCCAACGGTGGGCAGACCATCGGCTACATCGACCCGGGTGACTGGGCGGCGTACAACGGGGTGGACCTGACCGGCGTCACGTCGTTCACCTCCCGGGTCGTCTCGGGCGGCGCGGGCGGCACCATCCAGGTGCGGACCGGCTCGGCGACGGGCCCGGTGCTCGGTTCGGTCGCGGTGCCCAACACCGGCAGCTGGACCACGTTCGCCAACGTCACCACCGCCCTGTCCGGCGTTCCGTCCGGCGCCCAGAACCTCTACCTCACCTTCACCGGTAGCGGCACAGGGCTCTTCGACGTGGACGACTTCACCCTGGTCAAGGGCACCGGTGGCGGCACCGGGGTCGGCCCGGTCAAGGGGCTGGCGGGCAAGTGCCTGGACGTCCGCAACGGTGCCACCGCCGACGGCACCCAGATCCAGATCTACACCTGCAACGGCAGTACGGCGCAGACCTGGACGGTGACGCCGAACTCGACGATCAAGGCGCTCGGCAAGTGCCTGGACGTGTCCGGCAGCGGCACGGCCGACGGCACCAAGATCCAGCTCTGGACCTGCAACGGCACGGGCGCGCAGAACTGGGCGGCCCAGTCCGACGGCAGCCTGCGCAACCCGTCGTCGGGCAAGTGCCTGGACGTGTCCGGCAACACCTCGGCGGACAGCACGATCGTCCACCTCTGGACCTGCAACGGCGCGGCCAACCAGAAGTGGACCCTGCCCTGACCGACTGAGCCGGCTCGCCGCGAGTCGCGGTGAGGCTGGGGAGGCAGGTGCACCGATGAGCGTGATGCCTGTGGGTCATATTGATGACTCACAGGCATCACGCTCACACCCGTCATGGCCCGCCTTCGCCGTCTCCGCGAGGCCACGGGTCGACGCACAGTTGGCTGCCGTACCTTGATCGGCATGGGGCGTTTTGCGCGGTGGCGCCGGACGGTGCGGGCGCGGTGGCGCCGGACGGTGCGGGCGCAGGGGCACCGGCTGCGCGCGGCGCTGCGCCCGGCCGAGGAGCCCGACCCGTCGACCGGGCCGGAGCCCAGCCTGAACCGCCTCGACGCCCTGGTGGAGGACTTCGCCGCAGGTCAGCCGGTGCGCTGGAGCCTGGCCGGGCAGCCCCGGCCGCTGCCGGGCGCGGTCGACGTCGCGGCGTACCGGATCATCGAAGAGTCCCTCACCAACGCGCGCCGGCACGCTCCGGGCGCGCCGGTCGCGGTCCGCCTGCGCTACGACGTCGAGGGCATCACCATCGAGGTACGCGACGAGGGCGCCCCACCGACGCAACCCGCGCCCACCGGGCAGACCCGTGCCGGCAGGGGCCTGCTGGCCGTACGCCGGCGGGCCGAGCGGGTCGGCGGCTCCTTCTCCGCCGGCCCGCGACCCGGCGGCGGCTTCACCGTCCGGGCCGTCCTGCCCGCGCCCGAAGAGGCGGCCGGCTGACGATCCGTCGGTGGGGCTTCCGCGATGGGGTGCGACGGAAATAGGGTGGGAGCGGCGACCGTGACGGTGGCCGGTGACCCGGTGGGAGGCGCAACCCGCCGGGCTCAGGTGTGTTCCGCACCCACCGGTGACCGCCCGGACGCCACGTACCGGTCCGACCGGTCACCCTCGCCCTGGTCCCGCACATGGAATCCCCATCACAACAGGGGAGAAGGACAATGGCGCGACCCATCACGCTCTTCACCGGCCAGTGGGCCGACCTGCCGTTCGAGGAGGTCTGCCGGCTCGCCTCCGAGTGGGGCTACGACGGTCTGGAGATCGCCTGCTGGGGCGACCACTTCGAGGTCGACAAGGCGCTCGCCGACGACTCGTACGTCGATCGCAAGCGGGAGACGCTCGCGAAGCACAACCTTGAGGTCTTCACGATCTCCAACCACCTCGTCGGTCAGGCGGTCTGCGACCACCCGATCGACGAGCGGCACCAGGACATCCTGCCCGCCCGGATCTGGGGCGACGGGGAGCCCGAGGGGGTCCGCCAGCGGGCCGCCGAGGAGATCAAGGACACCGCGCGGGCGGCGGCGAAGCTCGGCGTGAAGACCGTCGTCGGCTTCACCGGCTCGTCGATCTGGCACACCCTGGCGATGTTCCCGCCGGTCCCGCCGTCGATGATCGAGCGTGGCTACCAGGACTTCGCCGACCGGTGGAACCCGATCCTCGACGTGTTCGACGAGGTGGGGGTGCGGTTCGCGCACGAGGTGCACCCCAGCGAGATCGCGTACGACTACTGGACGACGAAGCGGGCGCTGGAGGCGATCGGCAACCGGCCCGCGTTCGGGCTGAACTGGGACCCGTCGCATTTCGTCTGGCAGGAACTGGACCCGGTGAACTTCATCTTCGACTTCGCCGACCGGATCTACCACGTGGACTGCAAGGACGCGAAGGTGCGCACCGGGGACGGTCGGCGTGGCCGGCTCGCCTCCCACCTGCCCTGGGCGGACCTGCGCCGCGGCTGGGACTTCGTCTCCACCGGGCACGGCGACGTCCCCTGGGAGGACTGCTTCCGCGCGTTGAACGCGATCGGCTACACCGGCCCCATCTCGATCGAGTGGGAGGACGCCGGAATGGACCGTCTGCTCGGTGCCCCGGAGGCGTTGCAGTTCGTCCGGCGGCTCGCGTTCGACGCTCCGAGCGCGGCCTTCGACGCGGCGTTCAGCAGCAAGGACTGACCGCACCCGGACAGACCACGGGCCGGTCGCCCTCTCGGCGACCGGCCCGTCGACGTGCGGTGGGTCTACGTGCGGTGGGTCTACGTGCGATGGGTCTACGTGCGATGGATCAGAGCGTGCTGGCGTTGGTGCCCGAGCCGGACGGCTTGGTGCGGGGGTTGGTGGCCGACGGAGACCCGGAGGTCGTGCCGACCGGGCTGCTGCCCGCCTTGGCACCCACGGTGGCGGGCGTGCCGGCGAACGCGTCGTCGGCGGCGGTCAGTTCCTGCTTGCCGGTGCTGCCGTTGCCGGTGCCCAGCTTCTCGCCCAGCCTGGTCTGGCCAAGCTTGTCCTTGCCCTCGCTGTAGAGCTTGTTGGCCTGGGCCTGCGCGACCCCGGCCGCCTCCTGGACGGTCGGGTGGTCGAGCACCTTGCGGCCCCGGACCACGAGCTCTTCGTACTTTTCCCGGCCGGCACGGGCGCCCAGGACGAATCCCGCAGCCAGCCCGCCAAGAAACATGATCTTTCCGCGCATGGCGGCTCCTTCCGTACCTGACGCGCCGTCGCCTCGGCGAGTTGCCTCGTCGGGAGCGACCAATTCGCGCCTGCGTCCTCTGTCCGCAGCTAACTACCCATCCTGCTCTCCGCTCAAGCATGCTTGTGCCGGGATGGCGATTTACCCGAATTGTCGATGCAGGGGCGGGGGAGGAACCCACTGGACCACCACCCCGGGATGTCCTGTACTCTTGTCCCGTCGCACAGCGCCGGCGAGATCCGGATTCTGGGCGGTGCACGATCCCCTGTAGCTCAATTGGCAGAGCAGCCGGCTGTTAACCGGCAGGTTATTGGTTCGAGTCCAATCGGGGGAGCTCTTCCACGTAACGCCCGTCGGCAGCACGCCGACGGGCGTTGTCGCGTACGTGGCCCTCCGGTTTCGCCCTCCCTCGACGAGCCCGCCCGGCAGGATGGTCGATGTCGACTTAGACTCCCGCTGCGTCGATTGATGCGTCGATTCCTGGGTGGTGTGGATGTCCGGACGAGGGGGCTTTGGGCGGGCCACGCTGATCGCGGTGGCGGTCGTGCTGGCCTGGCTGGTGATCGGCGGCGTCGCCGGCCCGTACGCGGGACGCCTCAGCGAGGTCGCCACCAACGACAACGCCGCCTTCCTGCCCACCGACGCCGAGGCGACCCGTGCCCAGGACCTCGCCGGCGGATTCGTCGACCGGGAGACCGTTCCGGCGTTGGTGGTCTACGAACGGCGCTCGGGGATCACCGACGCCGACCGGCAGCAGGTGAGCGCCGACGCCGCCCGGTTCGCCCAGATCCCCGGCGTGGTCACCCCGCTGCCCCCGCCCATCCCCAGCGAGGACGGCCAGGCCCTCCAGATCGTCGTGCCGGTGGACGACGCCGAGGGTGAGGAGATCGGCGCGGTCGTCGAACAGTTGCGCGACATCACCGGCGACGGCCGCGGCGGGCTCACCGTGGACGTCGCCGGCCCGGCCGGCCTGCTCGCCGACCTCATCGAGGTCTTCTCCGCCATCGACGGGCCCCTGCTGCTGGTCACCCTGGTCGTCGTGCTGATCATCCTGCTGATCGTCTACCGCAGCCCGGTGCTCTGGATCTTCCCGCTGCTCGCCGCCGGCATGTCGTACGCCCTCGCGTCGGTGTTCGTCTACCTGCTCGCCGACGCCGACGTGGTCAAGCTCAACGGGCAGGCCCAGGGCATCCTCACCGTGCTCGTCTTCGGCGCCGGCACCGACTACGCGCTGCTGCTCATCGCCCGCTACCGGGAGGAACTGCACCGGCACGACCGGCCGTGGGACGCCATGCGTACCGCCTGGAGGGGCGCCGCGCCGGCCATCATCGCGTCCGGCGGCACGGTCATCGTCAGCCTGCTCTGCCTGCTGCTGTCCAGCCTCAACTCCAACCGGGCGCTCGGCCCGGTCGCCGCCATCGGCATCGCCGCCACCCTGCTGGTGATGCTCACCTTCCTGCCCGCGCTGCTGGTGATCGGCGGCCGGTGGGCGTTCTGGCCCCGACGGCCCCGAGCCGACCAGGCCGATCCGCGGGCCGAGCACGGCACCTGGAGCCGCGTCGCCGGCTTCGTGGCCCGGCACGCCCGACCGATCTGGTTGAGCACCGCCGTCGTGCTGGCCGTCCTCACGCTCGGCCTCACCCAGCTCGGCGCCACCACGCTCGGCCAGTCCGACCTGTTCACGCAGCGCACCGACTCGGTGGACGGCCAGGAGGTGATCGCCCGGCACTACCCGGCCGGCACCGGCAGCCCGGCCACCATCTTCACCACCGAACAGACCGCCCGGCAGGTCGCCCAGGTGGCGCAGGGCGTGCCCGGCGTCGCCGACGTCCGTCCGCTGACCGCCGGCGCGCAGACCGGCCCGCCGCAGGAGAACGCCGCACCGAAGGTCGTCGACGGGCGGGTGCAACTCCAGGCGACCCTGGCCGACCCGCCGGACAGCGACGGCGCCGAACGGACCATCCGCGAGCTGCGGGTCGCCGTCCACCAGGTGCCCGGCGCGGACGCCGTGGTCGGCGGCTTCACCGCGATCGACGTGGACACCTCCGACGCCGCGAAGCGCGACCAGAACGTCATCATCCCGATCGTGCTGGTGGTCATCGCCGTCATCCTGGCGCTGCTGCTGCGTGCCCTGCTCGCCCCGGTGCTGCTGATCGCCACCGTGCTGCTCAGCTTCGCGGCGACCCTCGGCCTCTGCGCGCTGCTGTTCCGGCACGTCTTCGGCTTCCCCGGCGTGGACTCGTCGTTCCCGCTGTTCGCGTTCGTCTTCCTGGTCGCGCTCGGCATCGACTACAACATCTTCCTGATGAGCCGGGTCCGCGAGGAGTCGGTCAAGCGGGGCACCCGCGCCGGTGTGCTGGCCGGCCTCGCCGTCACCGGCGGGGTGATCACCTCCGCCGGCATCGTGCTCGCCGCGACCTTCTCCGCCCTCGCCGTGCTGCCCCTGGTGATCCTGGTCGAGTTGGGTACGGCGGTCGCCATCGGGGTACTGATCGACACGATCATCGTCCGGTCGCTGCTGGTGCCGGCACTCGCGTACGACATCGGGCCGAAGGTCTGGTGGCCGGGCCGGTTGTCCCGGGCGAACGGTGAGCGGGAGGCGCGCGATGCTGGCTGAGACCGACGTGGTCATCGTCGGCGGCGGCCTGGCCGGCCTCGCCGCCGCGCGCCGGCTGCACCGTGCCGGCGTGCCCTGGCGGCTGCTGGAGGCCGGCGGCCGGCTCGGCGGGCGGGTCGCCACCGACGTCGTCGACGGCTACCTGATCGACCGGGGCTTCCAGGTGCTCAACACCGCCTACCCCCGGCTCGGCACGCTGCTCGACACCGACCGGCTCAACCTCGGCTACTTCACCTCCGGCGTGCTCGTCCGCAGGGGCGACGACCTGCTGCGACTGGTCAACCCGCTGCGCGAGCCGACCGGCGGGCCACGCACCGCCCTTCCAGTCACGTCCTCGCGATGGTGTTGCGCTCCTTCGCCCGCGGCCGCATCGGTCTGCCCGCCGAGGGGATGGCCGCGCTGCCCCGGGCCGTGGCCGACCCGCTGCCGGCCGATCTGCTCGACCTGGACATCCCGGTCGCCGAGGTCGCGCCCGGCCGGGTCCGCACCCAGGCCGGCGACATCCGCTGCCGGGCCGTCGTGGTCGCCGTCGATCCGCCCGCCGCGTCCGCGCTGCTGCCGGCCCTGACGACGGTACGCATGCACAGCTACACCACCTACTACCACAGCGCACCGGAGCCGCCGCTCGCCGAGCCGATCCTGCTCGTCGACGGCGACCGGCGGGAGATCGTGGCGAACACGGTGGTGCTCAGCAACGCCGCCAGAACCTACGCGCCCGCCGGACGGCACCTCGTCGCGACGTCGGTGGTCGGCCCGACGGCCCCACCCGAGCCGACCGTACGGGCCGAGTTGACCCGGCTGTACGGGCGGTCCACAGCCGACTGGACCCACCTCACCACCGTCGCCGTGCCGAACGCGCTGCCCGCCGCGCCACCACCGCAGGGGCGGCTGCGTAAGCCGGTCGCGATGGGGGAGGGGTTGTTCGTGGCCGGTGACCACCGCGACAGCCCATCGATCCAGGGCGCTCTCGCCAGCGGCTGGCGGGCCGCCGGGGCGGTGCTGGAGGAGCTGCGCGCGGGCTGAGCCCCGACTCGAAACAGGACACCGCCGCCGAAGTTGATCACCTATGATCCCCGCCATGCCCGCCCACTTCCCGGCCCTCTCCTTCGACGCAGGTGTCGCGTACCCCGAGGTCAACGACCTGCGTAAGGCGCTCGACGCCGCCGACTGGCCCGCCGTCCGGGCGGTGTTCGCCGACCGCGACCCCGCCACCCGGACGCTGCTGGTCGGGGCCGCCGGCGACCAGGACGGGACCGAGCCGTTCCTGCGGCGGGCGTACGACGACGACCCGACCGACGCCCTCACCGGCACGCTGCTCGGCAACTGCCTCATCCGCACCGGCTGGCGGATCCGCAGCGCCGCCCGCGCCCAGTACGTGAGCCGTTCGCAGTTCGGCCAGTTCCACGAGTACCTGCGTCGCGCCGAGCAGGTGCTCATCGACGTCACCGCCCGACACGAGGACGACCCGGCCGCCTGGACCCAGCGGATCACCCTCGCCCGAGGTCTGGAGCTGGGGCAGAACGAGGCCCGTCGCCGCTACGACCGGCTGGCCCGACATCACCCCCACCACCTGCCCGCGCAGGCGAGCCTGCTGCAACAGCTCTGCCCGAAGTGGAGCGGCGACTGGGACCGGATGTTCGGCTTCGCCCGCGAGTGCGCCCAGGCCGCGCCCGCCGGGGCACCCAACGCCGCACTGATCGCCGAGGCCCACCTGGAACGCTGGCTCGACGTCGACACCGAGCGGGAACGCGCGGCGTACCTGCGCAGCACCCCCGTCGTCGACGAGATCATGCAGGCCGGGCAGCGATCCGTGCTGCACCCGGACCACGTCGACCGGGGCGACTGGGTGTGGGTCCGTTCGACGTTCGCGCTGATGTTCAGCCTCACCGAACAGTGGACCGCGGCCGCGAGCCAGTTCACCGCCCTCGGCAACCTCGGCACCGAGTACCCGTGGACCTACGTCGACGGGGCTGAAGGCTTCACGAAGTACCGCGCGAAGGCGTACGCGAAGGGTGGCCAGTCATGATCCAGCACCTGGACGTGGACGGGGTGCCCACGCTGCTCGCCCCCACCGGCGGGCCGATGCACGCCGGGCTGACCTTCCGGGTCGGCACCGCCGACGAGACCCTCGGACGCGCCGGCATCACCCACCTCATCGAACACCTCGCGCTGGCACCGCTCGGGCTGGCCGACTACCACGTCAACGGCATGACCGCCCCCACCTTCACCATGTTCCACACCCAGGGCTCCGAGACGGACATCGCGGCGTTCCTCACCGCCGTCTGCGCGCACCTCTCCGACCTGCCGGCGGCGAGGCTGGACGTCGAGAAGGAGATCCTGCGCACCGAATGGAGCAGTCGGGGCGCCGCCGCCGAGATCCCGCTGTGGCGGCACGGTGCCCGGGACTTCGGGTTGAGCAGCTACCCGGAGTGGGGGCTCGGCGCGCTCACCGTCGACGACCTGCGCGAGTGGACCGCCCGGTGGTTCACCCGGGAGAACGCCGTGCTCTGGATCACCGGTGACCGGGTGCCCGCCGGCCTGCGGCTCCCGCTGCCCGGCGGGGTGCGGCAGCCGATGCCGGTGGCCTCGTCGGCGCTGCCGCAGACGCCCGCGTACTTCGTCAGCGGCGCCCGCGCCGTGGTACTCGACTCGGTGGTACGACGCAGCACCGCCGCGAACATCTTCGCCGGGGTGCTGAAGCGCGAGCTGTACCGGTCGCTGCGCCAGGACGCCGGCCTGTCGTACACGACCACCACCGCGTACGAGCCGCGCGGTGACGGGTACGCCACCCTGCGGGCCCTCGCCGACGCGCTGGCGGAGAAGCAGGACGCCGTACTCGGCGGCTTCATCGACGTCCTCGCCAAGATGCGCGTCGGGCGGATCGAACAGGCGGACCTCGACGCCACCATCGCCAAGCGGGAGGACCTCCTCGGCACCGCGGAGGTGGACGCCGCGCGGCTGCCGTCGTACGCCCTCAACGTGCTGACCGGGCAGCCGAACCTCACCATCGACGATTACCGGGCCGAGTTGAAGGCCGTCAACCTCGCCGACCTGCACGAGGTGGCCGAGGAGGTGACGGCGTCGGCGCTGCTGATGGTGCCGGGCGGCCACACCGCCGCCTGGGCCGGCTTCGTCGCCGCACCCACCCACTCCACCGACACCGTCGACGGCACGACGTACCGCGCGAAGGAGGGCGCCGGCGGGATCCGCATCGGCGCGGACGGGGTGACCTACCTGCGGGCGGAGGGGCCGCTGACCGTCCGCTACGCCGACTGCTCCGCCATGCTCACCTGGCCCGACGGCGCGCGACAGCTCATCGGCGCGGACGCCATCGTGCTGCACATCGAACCGACCATGCTCGAGGTGCCGCCGGCGACAATCCAGAGCATCGACGCACGGGTGCCCGCCGACCGGCACGTCACCATGCCGGCCCGCACACCGGACCAGATCCCCCAGCCGAAGCCGATCGCCCGCGAGGCCGGCTCCGCCAGACGTTCCTGGTGGGAGATCCCGGTCATGGTGCTCAGCGGGCTGGGCACCCTGCTGATGGGCGGCCTCTGCCTGGTGCTGACCATCGGCACACTCGCCGCCGAAGAGAGCGACCCGGACGAAGCGTGGTTCTGGGGCGTCATCGCGGTCGGGTGGGTGCTCACTATTATCCTCGCGTTGCCCATCGTGCTGCTGAAGCGACGACGGCAGTGATGAGGTGGGGCCGGATCGCTGCTGGCCCGTGATCCACCGGGCGGGTTAAGATCTGGCGCGGTGTCAGGGGCGGTAGCTCAGCCGGTTAGAGCAGGGGACTCATAATCCCTCGGTCGCGGGTTCGAGTCCCGCCCGCCCCACCAGCCAAAACGTGCATCCGGAGATCTCCCGTTTGACTCGCTGGGTGCACGCCGGGTGCACCGTAGGTCAAAAAGGCGGGGCACGCCCGTCGGACGTGCCCCGCGATCACGCTGGTTCAGGCTCAGCCGCGGCTTCGGAACCGATGCACGTTACTGCCGTCCGTGCCGGTGCTGTCGATGAAGTTTTGCGTATGCGCCATCACCTGCCGGGCAGCCTCGTCGCCGTCACGCAAGAACACGCCGATCGCATCCTTGAGTGCCTTCACCTGCCGGGTGTGCTGGAATTCGCGGATCCGGTCCGCTTCGGCTTGGTGTCGGCTGGCGTCGCGTTCCCGCAGCCACGACAGCAGTGTGACAACGGCGGCGAGGGCGCAAGCCCCCGCGAACGCCAGGAACGATCCGTAGGCGCGGCCGATGGGGGCGTCCGGGGCGTTAACCGAGTCGGCGTAGATGATCGCCCACAGTGCGAGGGTGGCCGATCCGGTGGTGATGGTGAGGATTCGGTATATGGGCGGTGGTGTCGCCTTCTGTCGTTGCCGGATAATCCGCCGAACGTCGGCGTGTTCGTCTTCGGCGCGACGCAGATCCTGGGTGTCGACGCTGTCCGAGTAAAAGTTGCTGTGCATGGGGTGGTGCTCCGATCGGGTTGCAGGGGAGTGCGATCGGAGACTGCGCGGAATTGTGGGCGCGTCTCCCCGCCACGGGGCCGACCGGTGGCGTCGCGGCGGTCGCAGACCGTGCACGGTGAGGGTGTACGGGCTGCCGGGGTGTGGCGCGTCGGCCTATCCGGGCGGCGGGGATGGCGGCTGGGTGCGCCCGTCGTAGCGGCCGTTGTGATGCCTCGTGTGGGGTTGCTGCCAACGTGGCGGCCCGGTCGGGCGGTTGGTGGCGCCGCTGTGGTCGGGGGTGCGCAGGCTGCCAACAAGATGCTGGTTGGCGTTGTCGCTGCCCGGGTTGAGGTACGTCCGCGTCGGGGGGATCGCCGGGATGCCGCTGGTTTGGTGGCGGTGGTGGACGGTCCGGCTGTCACCGTGGTGGTCGCCGGTGGGGCGGCGCACGTCCGGGTGTTGCGGGGCGGTGTGGCTGGGTGCGCCCGAGCTGGCACCGTCTGGTGTGGGGGGACCTGGTGGTGCCGGCTCGGACGCCGTCTGGGTGCCGGCCGGGGGCTGCTGCCCGGCGTGGCCGGTGGTGGGTGTGTCGGCGATGGTGGGTGTGTCGGCGGGTTTCGTGGCAGGCCGGATGGCGTCGACAAGCATGTCGGTGGTGTTGGTGATGTTGTCGACGGCGTGGCCTGCTACAGGTATCGGCCGGGTGGCGTCGTCCACTGTGTCGGTGGTGTGGGTGACGGCGGTGGCGGTGGCGTCGCGTAGCCGGCCGGTGAGGTCACGAACGGGCTGGTCGCCGAGGATGCTGCTGGTGTGTTGGGTGACGCCGCCGAGGGTGTCGGTGTGGGGCTGGTTGTCGGCGTGCGCGGGGCTGCTGGCGGTGAGGGCGAGGCCGATGCCGGCACCGATGCCTAGTCCGGTGAGCAGCAGTAGGCGGCGTGTTCGCCTGCGACTCTGCTGCGTGGGTTGTGGCATCGCGGTTCCTCCCCAGGGATCCGGTAGCACCCGTACGTGTGGTTCACGTTCTCAAGATTGTTGCGGTGGTAACTATCCGGTGACCGGGTGCGCCCGTTGCCTTAAAGATCCTTTAAGCCTGGCCCGTTCGGTTGACCCTCGTTTGGGGGTCATGGGACGGTTGGGCAGCGTCGTTGAGTAGTCGATGTTGCTGCTTTGAGTAGTCGATACTGCCTGACCCGACGCAGCGCGCAACGCCCACATGTACAGACATGCTCATGGTGAAAAGGTTCCGCCCACGCATATCCCACCCGGCGGGATTCTCGTTAACGTGCGGTTACGCGTGCGCCCGCCCCGGCAGCATCCAACGATCACCCGGCAGCAGCTCCGGCTTCACCGCGCCCAACTTCCACACCACCCACACCGGAACGCCTTCGTCAAAGCCGTCTGGCAGCACTGCGCCCAGCCGCGCACGCTCCGGGGCGGTGGGCATGCGTACTTCGATCTTCACCACTCCGGTGAGATCGATAGGACTCTTGTCGTGCAGGGGGCGCACCCGGCTAGTTTTGCCTTGGCGTGTGACAACGAGCCCTTCCGAGCGGAGCACCGCTTTCGCCAGGCGGACGAGGCCACGGGACACGCCGTGGGTTTCGCGCAGCCAACGGTCGGAGGGGATGCGCGCACCCGGTTTGAGCTGCCCAGACAGGATTTGGTCGCGCAGCATCGCAGCCAGCTCTTCGGAGCTGATCGACGGTGCTGGTCGGGCCACGCCGCGATTGTGTGTCTACCGCCGAGACGGGCATCGACCGGTCATGTACAGACAAGTTGGAATCGGAATGGGCCCGGCCCGTACCCCACGGGGGAGGGGTGCGGGCCGGGCAGGGTTCAGGCTAGACGGCGGGTGCGACACGCCGGGAGTGTCGGCTATCGCAGAGGGAAGGCGACAGTGAAGGGTGAGCACCTACCGCCATGCCCGGCGCCCTGCTTGCAGTCGAACGGCACGACACGACGGCGGCCCTTCCGGCAACGTGTCTCAGTCGGCGCAGGCGCATCCCGGTGGTAGGCGGCGGTGAGCTGGGCGAGGTGGTCGCCCAGCTCGTGCCGCACGGCGACGGTGGTCACGGCTGGACCTCGGCGATGCCACGGCGGGCAGCCTCGGCGCGGCCCTCGTCGGTGATCCGCAGCGCGTACTGGGGACCGCCGTAGTTGCCACGTGGGATGACGGCGAGCCCTCTGTCGATCAGCGCGCCAGCGGTGCGGCTCCACCGGGATCCCCGGGTGATGTACATCTGCGGCTTGATCGCGATGTCGGTCAGCAGTTCGAGCATCGGCGGCGACAGTCGGATCGCCTTGCGGGCCGTGGCGGTCATCTCGATCTCTCCTTTGGTGATCGTCTTGTCTCTGGATCTAGCCGTTTAATGGGAGCTATCCGGGGTGCTGGTGGTTGCTTCGGACGGGTCGGTGAAGGTCAGGGCGGTCGCAGCACACGTCCCACCCCGAGTGCTCAGGGCAGCACTCGGTTTCGCCGGAGGTGGGGCAGAAGTAGGGGACGTGCGGATTACTCGGCAGGGTGATGTCGTCGGCGAGGCTCGGCGGGCTGGGGTGGATGCCGGTGGATTCAGAGATCGTCACGACTTCATCCCCGGGGTCAACATGCGGGCACCTCAACGCGCTCGCCTGCGGCAACAACCTTCGGGCAGTTCGCCCAACACTGGTCACCCATGAACGCGTACACGGTGACGAACTTGTCGCGCAGCTCGGCCGGCAGACGCGACGCAAACCAGTCGTGACTGTTCGCCGCCGTCAACGTCGACCACGGCACCCGCCGGTACGAGGTGATGTCTTCGGCGGCGTGCCGGCAGCAGGCCAGGCAGGCGATACGCCCGGTCAACGAACGACCCGTGGGCAGGTGGGTGATGGTGTAATAGCCGGGGGTGGTTGCGGCGGTGATGGCCAGGTGGCGGCCGTACCGCTCGACGACGGTCAGGGTGGTCATCGGGCCTCCTTCGCGGTGCTGGCGGGTTGACGGCCAGCAAGCCGGTCGCGCATGCGGGCTTCGATCTGCGTCCGAGTGCTGCCGGCGCATGACGACCGCCCACGCTCCGATGGCGTCGAGGGTGACATGGTCGAGGCCGCTAACGCGGACGTCCATAGGGTGCTCCTTGTCTTTGGCGGGGGTCTGAGCGGCTGCCGCTCGCGTCGGACACGGGTTCCGGCCCGGCGGTACGCCGCTCAGTTCAGGTCGGCGCGAACCTTCTCGAACTCGGCGGTGGGCATCCAGTCCTCACCCTGACCGCCCGGATCCAGGAACTTGAACACCTCGCCCACCTCATCGTCTTGGCCGATCTCCAGCACGGTGACGGTGAACGGGACACCGGGCATCTGCACCCGATCGTTGATCGCGAACTTGGGCATGGGCTGCTCCTTGCGGTGAGAGTCAGGCGGTGGTGTCGACCAAGGCGAGAACGGCCTGCGGGTTGGCGCGGATCGCGTGGGCGATCTTCACCGCCAGCTTGATGGCGGGCCGCAGATCCTCGTCGGCGATGTCCTCGTTCTCGTTCGTGTCGTCTTCGGCGTAGGACTCCGCGCCGTCGGCGACCAGCTGGACGGCGTATTCCTCGATCGTCATGTGGTGCTCCGTTCGGTCAGTTGGCGGGTTTAATGGCGGCGGTGTGCATGTCCCGGCTGGCGTTGTAAGACCATTCGTCGGCGCGCACATAGCCGTGTGTGGTGATCAGCCGGTCGGCGGCGGCCCGAAAGTAGGAGACGAAGTCGGTTTCCCAGTCGCCTTCACCGAGGACGTTCAACCGCACACCCGGGCCGGGTTGCCCGTCGGACAGGGTGAGGGTGGTCCGGAAGTGGTCGATCGTGAGCGTGGCGGACGTCATCACGGGCGCGCGTTCCGCATCGACAGGTCGACCTGCGCCGTGGGCTCGAATCGCAGGGTCGCGCCGTTCGAGTTCGGAACCGTGCCGCTGTAGATCGTGACGGCGATCTTGTCGTCGGCTGGCTGGGCGTCGTAGATGAGCACGTAGTTGGTGCTCGATCCGATCCGTAGCAGGTCGCCGTTGCGGAGGTCGCTAGCGGTGGTGGGGATGTGGGTTCGCATGGTCAGTCCTCCGGGTCGCAGATGAGGCAGTCGACGGCCGGCGTCGTCTGGTGGTTGATGCACACGATCAGCGCCTCCGCCGAGACGGGCTGCGGGGCGCGCTCCAAGATGCGGGCGATGGCGTCGTAGCCGTACGGGTCGGTTCTCGCGTTCACGCGCTCGACGAACCCGCCGTTGACGAAGATGCCGAGGCCAGCGCCAGCCATGCCGGAGGCGTCCTGATGGGCGAAAGGCTGGCGGGGCATCAGTCAGTCCTTGGCCGGCGCGGCGCTGTCCAGAAGATGCTTGGACACCTTCAACGCCTCCGGCTCGCTTTCGAACGTCACGAAGGCCACGCCGGGGTCGGAGGTGACGCCGCCGTAAACGCCCCACTCGCGCCGGGTGCGGTGGTAAACGCGATCACCGATCCTGTACTTACGCTGCCGCTCCATGCCCCAAAAGCTACTCACCGTTTGGGGTTCACGCAAGCGATAGAGCGGCCAGTTCGGATGGCGCAAAAACCAGCCACCGTTTGGACCCAACAGGCATGGCATGATTGCGCCATGGCAGACGATCCGCTCGCCGACATTGGCGCACGCCTCAAAGACGTGAAACAGCGCCACGACGCGGCAGTCAAAGCCGTCCGTCGCGCCGACCACAAGCGGGCCGCTCTCGCGGTTGAGCTGGACGCACTGCGGGAACCGGCGCGGGCCGAGATCGTCGCGGCTGCGAAGGCAGGACGTGCGCCGAAGGTGATCTGCGAGCTGACCGGGTACGGGCCGGAGCGTGTGCGGCAGATCCTTCGGGCGGCGGGCGTGGAACCCTTCGAGCGGGACCAGTCGCCTACCTGACACCGCGACATCCGGTCGGCGGGTGCCCAAGCCGAACCCAACTCACCACCATGTGTCAGGTGAGCAAACTCAACACCAAGCAGAAAATCGGCCTCGGGGTCGCCGTGCTGTTCGGCCTGTGCTGCTGCGGGTCCGGCATCGGCAACGCCATCGGCGGCAACGACCAGGCCGCCAACCCGAAACCGTCCCCGTCGGTGCGCGTCGACCAGCTCGCCGACATCGTCACCGCCAGCCCGGCAGCCGACCAGACCGAGGCGGCAGCGAAACCCACCACGACCGCGCCCCGCAAGCCGGCGCCGAAGCCGACACGCACCAGCAGTCAACCCAAAGCGCCCTACTACAAAAACTGCGACGCCGTACGGGCTGCCGGCGCCGACCCCCTCTACCCGGGCGAGCCTGGCTTCCGTGCCGAGCTGGACCGCGACGGTGACGGGGAAGCCTGCGAGACGGACGGCGGCAACGGCGACACCGGACCAGCCCCGGACGGCAACGTGTCCTACGCCAACTGCACGGCGGTGCGGGCTGCCGGCGCAGCCCCGATCCGCAAAGGTGACCCCGGCTACTCGCGGAAGCTGGACCGGGACGGCGACGGCGTCGGCTGCGAATAGGGTCGCATAGACATCCAGGTGGATCGAGAACGGAGAAGGTGTGGACGGAGAAATTTGGGGCGACGCGGACGTCACCTACCCCGACTGGAAGGGCACAGCGCAGCTAGACGAGCGCCTGACGATCCCATGGGAAGGGCTGGCGCGAACAGTTGGGCTCGACAGCGACCAGTGGCAGGTGGTGGGGTTCAGCATCGGCGGCGGTGAACACGAGTACGACCTGCGGGTTGTTGCCACGCCCCGCGACGTGTGGGAGAAAGTGAAGTCCGACGATGACGCTGAGATCGAAGTAACCGAGTTCCTTGTCCATGACGTTGACCCGCTCGCGATCCTCCAGCAGATGACCCACATGTTCGACCTGCGGATGCGGCTTAGCGGGCTCGACGGTCGCAAGGTGCGAGTCCGGGCGTTGTCCGATCTTCCGGCAGAGCTGTTCGTAGATGAGATTTTCGGCCCGCAGACGGACTAACGCGAAGGGGAAGTTACATGACCGAGCAGGCTGTAACGGGGATGGACTGCGACAAGATCCACCCCTTTCCGCTCCCACGGCTAGGCAGAGGCGTCGACTCGATGGACTACGGGGCCACCAAGCGGCGGCCGGTCGGGAGCATTTACGACGTGAACACCACCCCGACCTGGCGAATGGTCGCGGCCTGGATGTGGGGTACGGACTGCGTACGGCAGCACATCCGTGAACTCGCCGCCGACGACATCCTGACCACACACCTGCTTGCCTGCGCGGCAGTCATCGGACTACCACCGGGTGCCATCGTCGAGAACATCGCGTTGGGCGCGGTCGGGGCAGGGGAGCCAGTGGAGGCGCTGCGTACGGGAGGCTTGAAAGCTGGCCGACGAGCCGTCGCGGACATGTCCGTTCAGCAGCGGGAGAGTCTGATCCCGGAGCTGCTGTCGATGATCCTGCGAGGCCCACGCACGCTCGAGCTTGATATCGATGGCTCAACGGTCCAAAAGGCTTTGCGCAGGTAGCTGGCGCGACAGAGCCCCGGACGGTCGAGTCTGTACGTCCGGGGCTCTGCTTGCTCAAACGACGGTCGCCGCTACCTGGTTGCGGTGAGGATCGACGCGAACAGCTCCGAACCGTCGACGAACACGACCCGCATGCCGCCGGGTTTCGTGCTGCCACCCCACTCGGCGTACGTCTCAGCCGACTTCACGCGCGGCAAACCCGCCTCGGTGACGGTGCGGGTGATTGCCTCAGCCCAGCTGACCGGATCCGTGGGGGACGCCGCCACCTGCGGCAATGCGCCCGCATCGTTCAGGTCGAGCGGTGCCGCTTTCTGGTCGCCGCCCACCAGTTGCAGGTGCATCCGCCCGGCCAACGTCAACCCGACAGGCTTCGGACCGGAACCCGTTGACCAGCGGGTGACCTGACCGGCCCACGGCTGGGTGGCCAGCACACCTGCAAGCCAGCCCTCAAACTCGCGGACGATCATCCTGTGCGCCTCGCGTCCTGCTCGGCCCCCGTCTTGGTCGAGTTCGTCGCCATTGACCACTGACCGGAGGCAGCCCGGACACTCTTACGAGTACCGACCCGCGGCACAGCCTTGCGGGGGGCCACCTGAGAAATGCGCTGCGGCTTCACACCGATGAGGGCTGCTGCGTCGCGCACCGACATGGAGTGGAGAGAAACCATCTCCTTAGCCAGTTGCACCGTCTGCTGCGCTACCCGCTGCTCGTCGATACGAACGCGGTCGCGTAGCGCACGCAGTTGGGCGGCGGCTTCATCGAGCTGCGGGTCGCCGGTGTGGTACTCGTAGGCCAGTCGCAGGGTGGGTTCGGCACCGTCGGGAAGATCCTCGCTGAGGGCGATGGCTTCGCGGACCGCCTGGTCTAGGCCGGGAAGGTTGCGGGCGTAGGTGTGGGTGCCTTCGAGTTCGGGCACGTCGGCGAGCCATGCGCCGTCTTCGCGGGTGACAATGACCCGGTACGCGTGTTCGTTCATCGCAGCCAGCCCTCTCCGAAGACGGGTTCCATGTCTTTCTCGATGGCTCGTAGGGTGCCGTTGGGAATGTCGCCGGTGTGTTGGGCGACGGTGGTGCGGGCGGTCACGGTTTCCCCGTTGCGGGTGGTTGATGCCTCGTACCGTCGGTGTGATCCGCGTTGGCGGGTTTCTTTGCCGCCTAGCTTTTCGATCCGCTGGTTGACTTCCCGTGCCCTCATACCGTACAGGCTAGTCAAGCCGCTAGACAACTGTCAAGCAGCTTGACACCCATTGGGTGAGGTGCGGTCATGCCCAGGTCAACCAGTCCGCTGAGCATGGCGGGCTCAGTGAAGAGTCAACGGCGGGTCGGGCTCTGGCGACGCTCAGCAGTGCTCCAACGGAAGGGTGCCGTCGTCCGGCTCATCCTGCGGCCACTCCAAAACCACGGTCACGATCGGGTCGCCGTCGACCCGCGCACGCTTACGACGGGCGGACTGCTTCGCGGCCAGGATGGTGCCGGCGCGGCGGGTCGCCCACACGTGGTACGGCACGGCGTAGGTGAAGCCATCGGTGCGCGTCTTCGTCCCCATCCTGTAATTGTGCGGTCACAGTGAGGGTTTTGTCTATTTCTGATCGCTGTTCCGCCGTAACCGGTCAACGGCCGATCGCACGGACCGCAACCTGCGTGACCACCACGAAGGCGCCCAAGCAAGCCGCCGCCACGAGAAGCAGGACGCCATGCGCCACCGGCGGACCCATACCCTCAATCACCATCAACGCCTCAGCGCCAACGGCGACCGCGCCCACGAACCCGAGCGCCCCCGCAACCCGGAACCGGTTGCGCTGCCACCACGACCGGCTGTGATGGTCGACGGTCGCGGCGAGCAGCCTGCGCGACGGGCCCGGCGCGGGCACCCGGTCCAGGCGAGTGTCAGCACGCCACGCGTGGGCCGCGTCGCACACCGTCTGGGCCGCCGCGTCCCCGCCGGCAGGGTTCGCGCGGACCACCGCAGCTAGCCGCAGGTCGGCGCCGGTGGTGTGACCGGCGGCTGCCTCATCAGGTTGGTCGCCGACCGCCCACACCACTGCGGCGAGTTGCACATCTTCGGCGGTGGTGGGTTTGCCGGTTTCCACCTTCGCCATGATCCGCCTGAGGCGGCGATCCAAAGCGTCAGCGTTCATCCGGTGATCCTCGCCGCGGCACCGACCGGCGGCTATCGGCGGGCAGGGTCAGTCTTCGTCGCCGTACGGGTCGCCCGGGTCGGCGCCCGCATATTCGGTCCACGCCTCACGCAGCGTTTCCAAGACCACCGGCGCGGCGTGAAGGCCGTTCAGGTAGTTGACGTACGTCGGGTAGTCGCCGCTTGTCGGCCAGGTGTCGTCGTCGGCGGCGTCCCGGGCCAAATCCCCGATTGGGTGCCGGGCGTCGGTCTGCTCGCCCAGCCACGCCGCGAAGCTACCCTTGGCGGGCTTCGGCCGGTACGGGGCGGTGGTGACACCGATCTGCGGGTTCGCCTCACCCCGCTTCGCCTTGACGGTCACCCCGGCGAGGTACGCGGCGGCGATGAACGCCCCGTTCGTCACATAGCCGATACCGGCCTGCTCCCCTTCATGCTTCAACCCGTAACTGGTGGCCGTGTCACGGGTGATGCGGCACCGCCGCAGCGTGGTGATCCAGTCGTAGGCGGCCTGCACCTCATCCAGCCTGTTCGCGAGCTGACGCCGGGACGCCGCCCAGTCGTCGGACGGCCCGAATCCGGGGTGGTCGTAGCCGTTCGTGTTCAGCGTGGGGTGGGCGTCGAGCACCTGGGCGAGATCGTCGGCGGTGATGATGCGCGGGCTCATTGGCTGCTCCTACCGGGGGTCGGCTCGGGGACAGGTGGAGCATGTCAAATCGGCTCTTAGTGGAGGAAGCATCCGCGCCGGGGATCACGCGCCGCCCGCCGGTCAGTCGTCGGCGGCGGGCACCTCAACGTCCCGCCAGTGCAGATGATTGAGGGTCAAGCCGAGGATCTGCACCGCCCGCCACACACCGACCGCCGCCGCGGTTGCCGCCGCGGTGAGGGGGATCGCCCATGCGGCGTCGAACAGGGCGGGGCTCAAGCCGACGACGATGACGGCGAGGGCACCTCCCCAGCCGATGCCGGTCTGGATGGGTTTGCTGGCGTCACGGGTGCTGGCCATCGTGGGTGCTCCTCACATCGGGGGATGTTCGGGAACACGGTAGGCGGTGGACACCACCCGGAGAGGTCAGCGACTCGGCTACGTCGGGAGACCGGCGGCCTGGATTCGGGCGGCAAAGGGGCGGATGCCCGGCAATGTGGCCTCCCGTTCGGTGGCGAGCAGAGTCGCCGTCAGGTGCTGCGCCCACGGCCGGTACAGCACCTCCTGCGGCGCTGCCGTCTCCGCCTCCCGCAACGCGATCCACGCCTCAGCGGGACGGCCACGACCCATCCACGCCAAGGCGGCGTCTTCCCAGTAGCGGGCCCGCCGTTCCGGTGTGGGCAGCAGGTCGATCCGCACTCGCCGGGCGTGTTCAACGGCCGCACCGTAGTCTCCGAGAGCCCGCGCGATACCCGACCGGTACAGCTCCAGGTCGTTGGCCCCGAACCCGGACGGTTGCCGGGATGCCAGCGCGTCACCCGCCTCCCCGGCGAGGGTCCACGCGTCGTCACGGCGGTCGGCGCGGGCGGCAGCGTATGCGGCCGTGGCGAGCATCGACGCGTACAGCGACACGTCGTGTGCGTCCGCCAGCCGGGTGGCGTCCCGAAGGTTGGTGGCCGCGCCGATGACGATCTGCTGGGCCTGGTCGTGGTGGTCTGAACGGCGCAGCACCACCGCCGCAGTGCGGTGCGCCACCGCCAGGGTGCGGGGGTCGTCGCATGCCCGCGCCGCCTGCACCGCCCGGTCGGCCATCGACCAGGCAAGACCCTGCTCGTGCAATTTCACCGCAAGGCGGGTGGCCAGCGTGTACACGGTCGCCAGTAGCGTTGCCACCGCGCCGGTCGCCCCGGGTGACGCCGCCGCGTCGCGGGTCGCCTCGGCGGTGCGCACCAACTGCGGTAGGCGGTGTGCGAGTTGTTGGTAGCGGACTGCCTGGAAGTCGGCGTCCGCCTTCGCGACCGCCGTCCGCAGGGCACTCACCGTGACGGGTGCGGCATCAGGTCCGGCGGGCTCGAACAGCAGCCGGTCAAGGCCGCTCACAGCCGCCGATCCGGCCGTCGACCCAGATTGGGCCAACACGACACCGGTGAGCGCCCCGGCCATCAGCGTCCGTCGCCGCATGTCGCTGTCCCCTTCGTCGCAGAGAGCCCGCAGGCGGCCCGCACCGTCGAGCGCCTTATCCAACGCCGCAACCAGGCTCGGTGACGGCCGCCGCTGCCCAGTCTCCACACGGCTGAGGTAGCCGGCGTCGCAGTGCACGGCTGACGCCAACCGGCGCAACCCCCACCCTTTCACCTCGCGGAGCCTGCGCACCTCCTGCCCGAGCATGTTGCCAGGTGTTGCCCCGGAGTTGGCAGCAGACAACACATCGACCTCCAAGGGACGGTAGTCGATGCTTATCGTACGGCCCGGCCGACCGTGAAACCCCAATCGATCAGCGGAAACGAGGAGCCATGCCTGTTCTCGCCCACGACCGGACGCAGCTGCCGATCCACGTCGACACGATGGAGACCGGCAGCCCCACCACTCACCGGCCGTTCGGTTTGACCCTGAGCCGCCCGTCGGTCCCCAGCGGCGACGTCCTCGACCTCACCGACACGCACCTGGACCCGGTGACGCAAACCATCGTCGGCGCCGACGGCGTGACGCTGGCGAGCAAGCCGCAGACCACGCAGAAGGTCACCACCAACGAGAAGACCGTCCACGACCACCAGTCGTGGAACGACTCCAAGACCGACACCTACCAGGACTGACCCCCGAAGGAGATCAACGGTGACCGTCCTGGTGATTACCGAACCGGCTGATGTGACCTGCGACTTGGTGATCGTAGAGCTGAACCGCAGGAACGTCCCGGTCCACCGGATCGACACCGCCGATTTCCCGACGACGCTGGCCGTGACCGCCTCCCTCGGCGGCCACGGCCAGTGGTCAGGGACCATCGGCGACCCCTACCGCACGAGCCCCATCGAGGCGATCCGGTCCGTGTACTACCGCCGCCCGGCGGCGCATCGCTTCCCGCCCGGAATGGATCCGCACGAGCAGCGTTGGGCCGAGCAGGAGGCACGCAAGGGCTTCGGGGGGCTGCTGCAAGCCCTGCCCGACGCGCGCTGGATGAACGACCCCCACGCGATGACGTCAGCGGACCGGAAGCCCCGGCAGCTCGCCGTCGCCGAAAGCCTCGGCATGGCAGTCCCCGCCACCCTGATCACCAACGACCCGGCGGCGGCGCGGGCGTTCGTGGATGCCGCGCCGCACGGTGCCATCTACAAGGCGATGCACGCACGGCCGTACATCGATCGAGACAGCGGGCAGGTAATGGCCCTGTCGACGACACCCGTCACCGCCGACATGATCACCGACGCGGTGACGGGCACCGCGCACCTGTTCCAGCACTGGATACCAAAGTCGTACGAGGTCCGGGTCAACGTCATCGGGGACCGGCTGTTCGCCGCCCGCATCGACGCGCACTCGCCTGCCGCGCGCATCGACTGGCGCACCGACTACGACAGCCTCACCTACGAGCCGATCACCCTGCCTAATCTCGTTGCCGAGCAGCTCGTGACGCTGACCCGCAGGTTGGGTCTCGTCTTCGCCGCGATCGACCTGATCGTCACCCCAGAGCACGATCACGTGTTCTTGGAGGTGAACCCCGGCGGCCAGTGGGCGTGGATCGAACACGAAACGGGACTGCCCATCGCCTCCGCCATCGCCGACTACCTGGAGAAGCCATGACCCTCACCGCCCAACTCCGGCAGCACCTGGTGGACACGCTCACCACCACTGGCGTCCTCACCGACCGCAGCGTCACCGAGGCGTTCGCCGCCGTCCCCCGGCACCACTTCGCGCCGGCCGTCTACCGGGTCAGCGGGCAAGGGCAGATCGGTGACGTGCTCGACGGCGCGGACCTCACCCACGCAGGTGACTACCTCAGCGCCGTGTACTCCGACGAGGCGATCGTTACGCAGATTGCCCCCGACGGCCGACCCACCAGCTCATCCACCCAGCCCGGGGTGATGGCGGTAATGCTGCAAGCGCTCGACCTCGCCGCCGGCATGACGGTGCTGGAGGTCGGCACGGGCACCGGCTACAACGCCGCGCTGCTGTCGCAGATACTCGGCAGCGAGCAGGTGACGTCCGTGGACATCGACGCTGGGCTTGTCGACCAGGCGCGGGTTGCCCTGGCTGCGGCCGGCTACCGGCCACGGCTCGCTGCGGCGGACGGGCTGTCCGGGTACCGGCCGTCGGCGCCGTACGACCGGATCATCGCCACCTGCTCGGTGCGCCGGGTGCCGGCGGCGTGGCTGCGGCAGACCAAGCCCGGCGGGCTGGTCATGGCGAACATGTCGTACGGGGTTGTGCCGCTGCGGGTGCGCCCGGACGGCTCCGGCGAGGGCCGGTTCCTGTCGCAGGTCTGCGCGTTCATTGAGGCGCGGCCGGCGGACGGGCCGCTGGGTCCGACCTCCGACCGGATGATCGAGGTGTGCATGGGTGGGGAGGGCGCCACCAGCGCCGGCACCGTGCAGCAGGTGGAGTGGTTCGCCGAAGATCGGTGCGAGTTTTTCTGGAGGTTGTCGGAGCCCAGCGTCTACCAGTGCACCTTGACCGGCGACATGGGGAAGATTCACTGCCTGGTGGACGCCGGCACCGACTCGTGGGCGCGGGTGCACCACGACCAGTCGGGGGTGACGGTGGTGCAGGGCGGCAGCCGTCGGGTGTGGGACGACATCATGCAGGTCTGTCAGCGTTGGGATGACGCGGGCCGTCCGGGGCACTACCGGCTGGGGCTGACGGTGTCCCCGGAGGGTCATCATGTGCTGTGGGTGGACCGTCCGGACGGCGCGCACCGCTGGCCGCTGCGGTAGATCTCACGCAGTCGTTGCCGGCACCGATGCCCGGCGGGTGGATACGTCCCCACCCGCCGAGCATCGGCGTCGGCACCGCACCGCACCGGGCTGAGTGCCGGTCATCCGCAGGCACGGCGGCAATCGTGGTGATGCGGCGCTGCCGGTGCTGGGTGCCACACACCCGAATCAGTGTCCTGCTTGCCGAGCACGTCCAGCGTCGGCGTGAACCGGGCGCGCAACCGATCGGCGTCGTCGCGTCGCTCTGACCCGCCGGCCCGGGAGGTGATGCGCTGCCGCAGCATCTCGTGTACATCCCGGTCAGCCATCGCCGGCCCGTCAGGCATTTCGGAGGCAGCCCGCTTCGCCTCCGCCCGGATGACCGGACGCCAGACTGGATCGGCGGCGATATCGGCCAGTTGTGCATGCAAGCTCATGTCGGTTCCCGTTCGCTGGTCGCAGGCTGTGTCGTCAACCGGACAGCATTCCGGTGGGTTGCGGGGCGACCGTGGCGCGTCTGCTGCCCGAGGATCGTGCGATGCGTCTTCGCCACAGCGCTATCGCCGTCACCGCCGTTGTCATGTTCGCCGCCGGCTGCGGCACGGACACACCCGCCAGCCCCGCCAGTGCCCCGCCAGCGCCCGCAACGACGTCGGCCGTACCCAAGCCAGCCCCGGCACCCGCCGAACCGCTCACCGCCAAGCAGGTGCTCGCCAAACTGTCGGCCTCGAAAATCGGCCTCACCTCCGGCGCTGTCCAAGATGAGGACACCGACCCCAACAACCTGCTCGGACGGCCCAACGGGTACCTGTCCCGGGCGTCCGCCGACCTGCCCGGCGGCGACAAGCAAGCCGACAAGTACGACGCCGGACGGGGACTCGCCATCGAGGTGTTCCCCACCAGTGAGGACGCGGACCGGCGGGCCAAGTACATCCAGGACGCGTTGAAAGCCGCCCCGATCCTCGGCACCGAATACCACTACCGGGCCGACAGCGGCAGGGTGCTCGTCCGGGTGTCGGGGAAGGTGAAGCCGACGCAGGCCAAGAAGGTTGAGGCCGCGGTCGCCGGCATGTGACCGGGGTGAGGTCATCCGGACCTAGTCGCGGCGGCGCGGGCGGTGGTCGCTTTCAGGATTCGCGGGGCACCGAACACATGGTCAAGCACCTCACCACAACGCGGGCATTCCCGGCCGTCGTGCTCACCGCAGTCCTCGCCGTCAGGGCAGTCCACGCGTCTTTCCGCCCACTGGTCGACAGGGCTGACAACCCCGCATTCGGGGCACGTCCACGTGTCGGAGGCGGGTGCGTCCCACCAGCCGTTGGTGCGGTCCTCGGCGGTCAATTGGTCGCCCCCTGACGCTGCTTCACGATCTCGTCGACCAGTGCGGCGATCACCACCCGAGGGTCACCGGTCGGGCAGGTGCACGACTGGGGCAGTCCGGCGTCACAGGACCCGCACAACTCCATCCACGGGGCGACCTCGGCCAAGTCCAACGGCGGTGACGGCGGCTGCTGGTCGGCGGTGATCGCGAAGTAGGCGACCCGCAGCCGTTCCCGCACCACGTCCCCGTCGGAGACGATGCAGCCCTGCTGGACGCGCCCGTGGGGGATGAGTCGGAGGGCTTGCATCATGGGCAGGGACAGTGCTTGGCGAATCCGCTCACGCTCGTCACGTACTGCCGCGTTCACGGCGTCCGCAACAGGGTTGCGCTGGGTGGCAGGCAGCCCCATCCGCGCCCGAGCTGCGGCCGTAATCGGAACGCCTTTGCATGAGTGGACGACGGGCCACACGTACTTGCCGCACCGCTGGCATTCGGTGCGCCCGTCGCCGGGGTCGGTGTGCGGGTGGTCGGCGGCGGCGGTCACCGGGCTACCCCCGTCCCAAAGTGCATCTCCACCATGGTCACGAACTGTTCGGCGGCCCGCAGCATGTCGTCCGCCTCCTGCCCGGTGACCACACGCGGAATCCCGGCTTCGGCGGCGGCCCGCTTGCTGGTGGTGTCGGCGAAGAACTGCGCCCACTCGGCCAACTCGGGGGCGGTGGTGGTCAGCTGCACCCACACGCTGGGCATCCGGTGCCGTTCCTGCCGGTTAGTCACAGCGGGGGTGGTGCGGGCGGCCAGGATCGCCGCTGCGGCCCGTAAAGCGGCCAGGTGTGCTGCCGCGTACCGCAGGCCGTCCGCGTCGGTGTGGGTGGCGTCAGCGATCCCCTGCCACGCCACGGTGAGGAGTTGGGTGGGGGTGCGGTGCGGCAACAGGTGGGCGGGGGTCGGGTGTGTCGTCGTGTCCGTCATGGTCATCTCCTTCGGGTTAGCGGTGCGAAACGGCGGAGGCGGGCTGGGCATGCTGGCGGGCGACCTGAGCGGCAGGCATGTGCGACAAGGCCACCGACCAGCGATGCCCACCCCCACAGGATCGCTGCTTCTGGCCGTGCCCGAAGTCGACGAACGCAGCAGGTTTCCCGCCGCAGTCGGGGCAGCGGTAGCCCTCCGCAACCTCGATCGCGCGGGCGATTTCCTCGGCCACCTTGCGGCGCTCGTCGCGGCGGATCTCGTCCTCGTCAGTCGGCGGCATCGGCCCGCCGTGAAGTGGGCACGTGGAGGACGCCCCGTTGGACATGCGTCGTCCGCCGCCCGCGCAGCAGAACGCGCAGTCCATGGGGTCGAACACGTCGCCTTCGCGGCCAGCGTCTTCGGTCATCGCCGGCCCTGCGTTCCGTCCACGCGGGTCAGCGACGACGTCTCAATGCCGTGCTCCACCCGCCCGCCGTCCCAACGCACCGACGCCCGCCAGTACGGGTCGGCGAAGTGCCCGAACCGGTCGCAGCGGATCACCGTGCCGACAGTGTCCGGGTAGCGCCAGGTGGTGACGCGCTCGTTCAGCTCGGACTCCCACTCTCGCAGCGGGGTTTGGTCCCGGTCAGTAGTGGCCATGCCTGCCCCTTTCGTCGTTGCGGTCAGCGGGGCTCAAGATCCGTCCAAGCTCGGCCCACTCCAACGCCTTCGCGTGGTGGGTCACCCGCAGTTCGGTCACCTCGAAGTCCCGTTGCAGCCGGTCACACACGGCGGACAGGTCGGCGGCGCACGCCCACGATGTGGCCACGTCACCGATGCGGGTGATCGACCACATGGGTTCGCCGTCGCAGACTTCGCAACGGAAGGCGAAGCCGGAACCGGTTGGGGCGGTCACCGGGTCACCTCCGTGTGGTGCTTGAGGAAGTAGTCGAGGTCGGCGATGCCCACACCCTTGTCGTCGCGGTCCGGCCATGACGTCTCGTACTTGACGTTCGGCTTGCCGTTGATCGTGGTGATGCCGGTGACGGTGAGAGTGCGAGGGTCCTTGCCGGTCCACACGCTGTTCACGGGCACGCAGTCAAGCGTCTCGCTCGTGCTCCCACACCGTCCGCAGGGAAGGTGGAAGGACCAGGACAGGTCGTGGGCGGTCACCGCTTGCCCTCCGTCCACGCTGCCGACATGCCCTGAATGGCCTCGGCGATCAGCCGACTTCCCGCCTCGTCGTCTGAGCGCATGAGAGTGCCGTCCTCGTCGATCTCACCGTCGATCAAACCCGCGCGAACGAGTGCTTCGATCAGTTCGTAGTCCCACCCGCTGTTGCCGAATGGGCGCTTCCCGTTGAAGCATTCCTGCTCCCGCCACACGTCGGCGAGGAGCTTGATCAGGTATTCGCCGACTGTTGCCGCCTCGGCGTCGTTGCTCTGCATCGGGGTGGCCAGCACCTGGGCGGGGGTCGCGTTGATCGTGTCGGTCATGATGTTCTCCGTTCGTCGTGGCGGCATGTGCCGTGGCAAGTGCCGTGGGGTTTGCTGTCGGTTTGCTGCACGGTTGCTACGGACTAGCCGCGAGACACGGCGGGGGCGAGCAAGTCCATGCGGCCATGCTCGATCAGGTACGCCACCAGGCGTTGACGTGCCTCGGGGGTGTCGTTGTGCTGGTGGTTGAACAGGGGGCGCTCCGACTCGATCGCGGCCTTCTCGGCGGCCTCAGCCTCGGGGCGCGACGGGAAGCGACGGATCTTTGAGTGGTCGGCGAACTCTGACCATGACGACCGCTTGGCGTGGCTGGACTGGCGGGTCGCCAGGTCACCGGTGATGCCGATGTACAGCAGTAGACCGTCGGCGTCGTACCAGAAATAGAGAGCAGTCGGCCTGGCGGCGGGAGACAGCGGCCACGGGGACGACGGCGCTTCTACATACCACGTCTCTTCGTAGACGCCGTCCGTTTCGCTGTGCGCCGCCTCCAACGCCTTCGCCAGGCGGCTGAATGCCGCGCTCGCTGGTTGGGCGAACTCTCTCGCCTCTGCGTCATCGGCTACACGCCTTCGCGCCTCGAACTCTGCCGGGTACTGACGTACGTGTCTCTTGCTGCGCAGCAGTCGGAGCCCAGGCTTGCGGAACAGGTCGAGGTCACGGGCGCAGACTTCGGCGTACCAACGGGCGAGCGCCGCCATTGCTTCGATCGCATCACTGAGTCCGATCACTGCTTCAACCATGGCGGTGGCAGAGTCGACTTGGCCCTCGCCGACAGTGTCCGCCAGCAGCGCCGTGAAGTGCCCGATGGCGTAGGACGCCCACACCCTTTGACCGGCGGTCAGCCCTTGGCCCTGCCGCCACTGGCGTCCAAGCTCAGCAAGAACAGCAAGGGCCTCTTCGTCGCTCTCTGCGAAGCCAGCGGTTGAGGCGCGCCCCTCGAAATCTACTGGAACGTTCACGCCGATCCTCGTTTCGTCGCCGGCCCGCGTCGCGAAGCGAGGCGGGGAGAGGTCTTATGAGTGATCTGATGAGTGGTTCTATGAGTGTTGGGCGGAAGTGACTTCCGGTATCGCCGGAACTGACTTCCGGTACATGGCGGAACTGACTTCCGGCATACGCGGAAGTGACTTCCTATGGCGGAAGTGACTTCCGGTATCTCGGCGACCGTCACCACTCGTCTGCCCTCGCTTGCCGGAACAGCTTCCACACGTCGTCGCCGAGGTTGCCAAACGTCGGCTCACCGCAGGCACGCTGCGACGCATTCCACTCCGTCAAGCAGTCCACGGCGTCACGTCCCCGCTTGGCCCGAGGTGTCGGGCAGAACACCATCCGCTGCACGTGGAAGCTCACCATCTCCTGGCCGCCCTCAACACGGACGGTGGAGTTGCCCTGCGGGGTGACGAGCTTCTGGCAGTAGAGGCAGTGGAACTTGCGGACGTGCGGCCCGTAGATCGGGAGGTTCCGCCAGTGGGACGGGATGATCAGTTGGTACTCGTCGGCGAGCCGCCGATGAGGCGAGCCATAGCCGACCCGTTCAGCCATGCCGAGGCCGCGTAGCACCTGCCACCCGCTCCGGATGGTTCGCTCACTCAGCCCCGACTCCCGCTCCATGCGTTCGTTGCTTGGGTGGCAGGACGACCCGTCGTCGAAGTCGCCGAAGTCCATGGCTGAGCGTGCCACGGCTTTCACGGATGGCTCTACCAGCAGGATGCGGGCGAGGACGTTCCATCTGGCGATGAACGGCTTGTCTTCGTCGTCGGGTGCGTGGAGGCGACTCACGGGCGGGCCAGCCGCAGCTTCGCGCCATGCCGATTCACCCGCACGCCTGTACGGGCATAGGCAGGCCGTATCTTTGTCATGGGCGAGGTGTTCCTTCTGTCTTCACGGGCGGGCTGGGGCATATCGCTTCTCGGCCCCGGGCCGGCGTCGTAACCGCCGGTCTGGGGTCGCTCAGTTCCTAGGAACTGGCAACCGGTGTGGGCGGCACGTCTGGCCGCTTGGGCAGCTTGGCTCCGGGCCTGCGTGCCATCCATCGCATGAACTCAAGGATCAGTGCGGTCCGGTTGGAGCCGAGCTGCACGGCCACCCCGCCGAACTCGTTCCACAGGTCAAGCGGAACGCGAATCGGCCTGGTCGGCGTGCTGTTGTCGGTCGTCGTCTTAGTCATCTTCACCCCCCTCCTGTAGCTACGCGATCCACTATACGCAGATGCAGCCGTAGCTACAAGAATCTTGGTTGAGTTGGACGGAAGTGCTTGCGCGCCCCGACGGCTGTAGCTACGCTGTGACTACAGCAAGACGAAGAAAGCCCCCGGCGGGTGCGTCAACACCTACCGAGGGCCCGGCATCAAGGAGCGCGTCAACGCTCCCAGCACCTAGAACCGACCGCCTGATAAGAGCAGGAGTCGATCCATGCAGCACCGTACCAACCAGTCGATCGCAATCGACGAAGCGATCCCGTACACCACGCCCAACGGTCGCGTCACCGTCACGCTCCAGCGCATCAGCGCCGACGTGTACACGGTCACCACCTACCAGGGCACCCTCCGCATCGACGCGAACTGCGGCAGCTACGACAGCGAGGCAACCGCCCGCCTGGTGGCCCGGGGTTACGCGGAGATGTACCGCAACGAGAACCCCGCCCAGCCCACCGCCGGTGTTCGCCGCCGGCAGGTCCCGCCGACCATGGCCGGGGCGCACCTCACCAACCCGTCCGACGCCGGGCAGCGCGTCCTGCGGGCCGCCCACGCTAACGGTGGCACCGTCAACCGGTCCGCTGCGGCAACGATCGTGCAGCTCAAGTCCCTGGCCCGCAAGGGCATGGTCACCCTCAACTACGCGTCCGGTACGGGCCTGCGGCGGGTTGTCACCTCCGCGACCCTGACCGAGCGTGGCGTGAAGGCGGTGGCCTGATGGACACGGTCACGCTGCGGTTGTCGAACCCGGAGGACCGGGACGCCGTCAACAAGGCGGGCGACGCCGCCCAGGTCATGCAAACCCTGATCAGCCTGGCCACCAACTACCGGGGTGTTCCCGGCTATGAGGCGCGGGTGGCCGAGTTGGACGCGGCCATGGATGAGGTCGACACGGTCACGGCCGCCGACCTGGACGCGCTGGCCGCTCACATGCGGGCGGGGGTGCGCTGACCATGGGTAAAACCACCGTCGAGTACGACGCCGAGTCCGCTTGGTGGCCGTTCTACTACCCGAAGTGCGACCGCCCCGCCTGCCCGCTCCCGGAGGGTTTCAGCCACCGGGAGTTCAAGGACGCCGAAGCCGAGGCGAAGCGCCACGACAAGTTGCACGCGGACGGGGTGATCAAGTGACCTCGGAGACGAACACCAACACCCCGAACGCCCAGATCAAGCGGGTGCGGATCCGCAACCACGCCGACGGGACTGTCGCCCAGCACGTCACCTACGCGGACAACCGGCGGGTGGATGTGCGGCAGGCCACGAACGGTTCGTACCGGTCGCGGGTGTCGTACGGCTACGACCAGCCGACCGGCACGTACAACGCCCAGGGCGTGACCCGGTGACCCCCGAGGTGCGGGCGATCCTGGCGGAGCTTCACGCCGAGTTCGCGGAGGCCGACGCTGAGGGCGCGTCGTCGAACGACATCGTTCAAATGCTCGACGACTTCCTCACCCGTCACGGGTTTCCGTCGGTGCTGTACGGCGGTGGTGACCGGTGAACGGCTGGCTGCGCGGAATGCGCGCCGGGCACAAGTCCCGCAACGACGGCCCCGCCTTTCACGACCTTCAAAAGCCCGACCAGGACACCCTGCCTGCCGACTGGGGCTTGCATCCGCTGTGGTGCCACCGGGCACCGCACGACGGCCCGTGTGTCGACTCAACGGCGGTCACCGACCCGAACGGCCGGCGGATCAAGTTGACGGTCACCGTCGACCGCGACAGTTCGGAGCCGCCCACCGTCACCGTGGAGGTTGGCGGTCAGGTGGCCACGCTGGACGCGGAAACGGCGAACGCCGCCGCAGGTCGGCTGGCGGGGCTGCTGTCGCCGTTCCAGCTGCCGCAACGGCATTGGGTCAAGCGGTGAGCCGGCCTGCCGAGGTGCGCAGCATCAAGGCGCAGGGGGACCGCAATCAGCGGTTCGCCGACAACCAGTTGCTGGACGCCGTGAACGAGGTGCGCGCCGACCTGGACAAGCCGGCGCCACGCACCGACAAGCAGCGCAACAACCGCAGGTAGCTCCCTGCCGGCCCCGTCGAGGGACGGGGCCGGCATCGCACCACTTCGCACCTACTTCGAACCCACTTCACACCTTTGGAGCACGCCATGTACGCCAGCGCCACGATCGCCCACACCAGCCGCGAGGTTCGCCGCCCCATCACCGTCGACTCGGGCGACGGGCAGCGCACCATCCGGGTTCGCACCGGCCGGTCCACGGCCCGCCGCGCCGCCATCAACGCGTCGTACGGGCTGGGACGCTGATGGCCCGCTGCGGACGGTGCCGTGTGGTCACAGTGCCCGACAACCAGGCGTGGTGCGCGGACTGCAACGAGAACGACGACCCCCGCGACTACGTGGGCGGGGTGCACATCTCGCAGGTCGAGTTGCCCGACACAGACCCGTGGGCGCCTGCGGCCGACTTCGACTTGGACGCCCTTCTCGATCGAGTGGCCGCCGACACGCTGCGCGAGCTGGAAGCCACCACCGACCTAGACGCCCGGTTCGCTGCCGTCATCGCCGGCGATGCGCCCGGCGCGGACGGGCCGCCCACGGACAACCCGGAGTTGGCCGTCCTGGAAGCCGTCTACTTCGACACGCCCATTGACCGCACTGACGAACTGGTCAACTTCGACGTCGTCAACGCGGTGAAGGCCGCATCTGCGGCAGGGCTGATCCGTGCGGACTTCGACCACACCGAGTTCGGGTGGCGGATTACCGAAGCGGGGGAGAAGCGTCTCGCCGGCCTGTGGGGTGATGACCGGGTGCCGCCGGGCAAGGGTGGGCACGTGGACTGCTGGATGCACGGCGTCTACATCGCAGCACCGGGCGACCTTTGGACGTGTCCCGAAGACACCCGCACCGACGATGTGGTGCTGCGGGACCTGGCGGCCGACCCGGTGATCGGCGGGGCGATGGTGCTCGCCGACGCGGAGGCGCAACGGGCGGTGGTGGAGCCGAAGCTTCGCCGGTCCGAGGCGTCGCGTCGGCGCCGCAAGGCGATCCGGAAGGCCGCCCGGATGGGTGTTCTTGCCGCCGCCGTCCTGACCGTGCTGTGGCTGCTCGCCACGGCCGCCCTCTGACCGTCTGCACGTGAGCCTGCCGGGCTCGGCCGATCCGCTGTCCGAGCCCGCGCAGGGTCACCACAGGCCCGCAACCGCTAAGGAGAGCCCATGAGCAACAGGTTCGAGTCCGACTCGGTCATTCCGTCCGTAACGGAAACCCTGCGCATGCAGGACCAGGAGCAGCGAGACAAGGCCGCCGGTATCGAGACCCCGGCGTCCCGACTCACCGCGCAGAAGATCGCCGAGCAGAACAACAAGCGCTGACCTTCCGAACAGCCGACATCGAAGGAGCACCAATGCAGATCACCGAAACGAAAACCACCCACCCCACCGACGGCTCGCCCCGCTGGATTGTTGCCGGACCCGCCGGGCAGGTCGTCTACGACGTGCTCGGCAACCACCTGGCGCTGATCTACCCGGACGGGGAGGTGGACGCGATGGGCAAGGAGTACGCCGACGAGGCCCGCAACGTCTCCGAGTACTTCGACGACAACACGGTGTTTCGGCTGCTCGGCGACCACTACGACAAGGTGCTGTCGAGGCGGGGCGGGAGCCGCTGACCTGTACGTGAGCCTGCGGGGCCGGACCTTGCTTTCCCGGCCCGCGCAGGGTCTTCACAGACCAGCACCGACGGATAGGGAGAGCGCCAATGCATTTCAAGCGATACCGCGACCTGCTCAGCGGCGATCAGGTGGTGACCAAGGACGGTGCCTGGGACCGGGTCCACGGTGTGAATCACGAGGACGGACCCCCGGGGAAGGTGCTCGTCACCACGGACCGTGAGTACCGCGTCGAGCACGACGCCAACGCGACCGTGGAAGTGGTCTGACTGATGTTCGCCCCAAGCGACCCGCCCCGGCCGATGCCCACCCCGTGGCCGCCCGGCGGCGGACACATCTGAACGAAGGGAGAACCGTCATGGGTTTGTTCAGCCGCACCCCGCAGCCGGAGCCGGTACGTCGGGACACCGTCATGAACCTGATCAAGCTGGGGATGGCGGAGACGGACGCCGCCGACCGTGACATCGACAGCACCGACTTCGACCAGGCGAAGGAACGCTTCGAGCTGGCGATGCGCGACGCCACCCCGGCGGAAACCACCGCCGCCTTCGACGCGCTACGCAGGCACGGCTACTGATGGGCCGCACCTACACGCACCCGAGCGTCCTTGCCGGCATCGCAGCCGGGGCGTCCTGGGCTGACCCGGAGATGGACCCGACCCGCATCGACTGGGCTGAGCGTCAGCGCCGGGCCGCGATCCCGTTCCCGGTCGTCGACGGCCGTCCGGTCAACCCATACGCGCCGACCGGCATCCGCTACGGCCGAAACGAGTTGGGCCACTGGGGTGAGGCTCAGGCCGCCGACGCCATCGTCATGGCGACCACCTTGCACGGGTGGCGGTGGCTGGTCATGGTCGAGCGCGACGACAACCACGGGTGGGCGCTGCCCGGCGGGCACATCGACCCCGGAGAGACAGCCCTGGCCGCCGCGGTGCGGGAGTTGGCCGAGGAAACCGGCCTGACCATCGACCCCGACCGGGAGCCGTACGAGGTGCTGCCGGCCCGGTACGTGCCCGACCCGCGCGCCTCCGATGAGGCGTGGATGGTCACCACCCCAGTCGTGTTCGACATGGGCACTTACGTGGGCGCGTTGCCGGACGTGACGGGCATGGACGACGCCCGGCGCGCCGTGTGGGTGCCCGCCGCCGACTACCGGGCGCTCACCCGGCACCTGGACATCAGCTACGGCGGCACCGTGTTCGCCGCCCACCGCGACCTGCTCAGCGACCTGCTGGGCTGAATCCGCCGATCCCGGCGCAACCGAATGGAGCACCGCATGGCCAACCAGACGCCCACCAGCCCGACCACCAGCAACCCGCTGGGTGACCTGTCGATCCGCACCCAGCAGAAGATCGGCGCGGCTAACGCGTCGGCTAGCGCCAGCAGCAACCGCAAGTAGCTGTACGCGGGGGCGGCCAACTTGTTCAGGGCGGGCCGCCCCCGCTGGACCCCAACCACGGAATCCACACCCGGCCAGGAGCACCACCTCCACGGCCGGGCCAGTCAACCCCCGAAGGAGGCCGACCATGGCCATGTTCTCGCAGAAGGCACGCGATTTCCAGGACGCGCAGGCGTACGCCAAAGCCAATCCGGGTAGCGCCGCAGGCCGTCGGGCTCTCGCCGACGCTGCGCAGGCGTTGCGGCAGTCGCCGGAGGTTGCGCAGGCGCGCGACGCTCACCGCCGGCAGGCGCAGCAAACCCCGACCGGGCAGAGCCGGTGAGCGCCCCGCAGCGCGTCGACCCGGCGCGGATCCGCCGAGCCAACCGGGCGCAAACCGTCGCCAACATCGCCACCGCCGTCATCTGGGCGGGCCTCGCCCTGATGGTCGCTGGCCTACTCGCGAACGCCGGCGCCATCAGCGGCAAGTGGATTCCGGCGGCTCCGCTCGGAATGCTGGTCATGCTGCCCTCGTTCGTCGTGTCGCTACTGGCCGGGCAGCTCGCCGACCGGTACCGGCAGCCGGTCAACGATGGCGAGGGCGAGCAGTGAGCAGCCAAAACGCCGACATCCACGCGTACGTCGTCAACCGGGCGCGGGAGGCCCGGCTGGCGCAGATGGCCGAAGCGCAGCGCCTGGCCGAGAAGCGCAACGCTGATCGGGCGGCACGTCAGGCGGCAAGATGAGCCGCCTGTTCGTCACCAACGACGCCAGCGCCGCCACGGCTGAACTGGTGGTCGACGACGACGGCAACTGGTCGGGGCGCTGCGACGCCAACGACTGGCGGTCGGAGTCGGGCCGCTGGTACGAGCTGCGGGACCTGGTCGAAGAGGCTGGCACCCACATGGATCAGGCGCACCGATGACCGCGGGCGAGCAGATCGCGGGGGTGTCCACATACGGCCGCCCCCGCCGCCGGCCGATCGTCGCACCACCCGAGCCGGTACCGACCGTCTGCCTAGTGTGCCTCACCGACCTGGCCGTCACCCAGTCATGCCCGCAGAACTGCCTCACCAGGAAGGACAACCAGCGATGACGCCACCCCTGCTCAACGCCGTCAAGCCGACCATTCACCACCGGCGGCTGCCGACCACCGTCGGCCGCACGAGCCCGCCCACGATCGTCAGGAGTTCCCCCATGCCCGCCAGTGCCACGTCCAAGCTGCCCGTTGATCCGCGTAAGGCGGCGGCTGGGGTGCAGGTCGGTGATCCGCTGATCGTTGATGTGGACGGGCACGGGTCCGGGTGGGCGATCATCGCCGTGTACTCGGACGCGTACGACCTGTACCGGAACGGCCGTGACCTGTTCGCGGTGCCGCACCACCTCGTGCACCAGGTCCGCTAGGAGGGCTGCCCATGCCGCTGCGACCGCATCACACCCTGTGTTGGATCGTCACCGCCGACCACCTGTGTGGGGACACGCAGGATTTTCACTCCGACGATGTGGACCGGTTCTTGCCGATCATCGCCGAAGTGTGGGCGCGGTTCCCGGACCGGGATCCGCTGGTGCCGTGGCAGCACGACGGGCGGTGTCTGCTGGTGGTGTGCCGGTGGTGTGGTGTGGCGGTGGGGGATGGGGATCATTTCGCCGACGCGGAGCATGCGTGGGCTGCGGCGGAGGAGGGCGGCTGGCTGGGGGATGTGTGCCCGTTCTGCCGGCCAGCGAACACGCCGGAATGATTACCCATGAGTGTTGACACAGTCATGACCCACGGGTAATGTTTGGGGTGTCGGAAACGACGCCAAACAACTCCACAGCGGACCCGCGCGAGCGGGACATGGGGCCTCCCCAGCGCCAAGGGCGCGAAGGGACGCGAGCACACACACCCAACCCAGGGAGGCGCCCATGTCCATCACCATCACCCCCGCCGCCACGCAGGCGCCCACGGTCAACATGGCCAACGGCAACGCCGCCCAGGTTTTCGACCTGCTCGGCCTCACCTACGACGGCGACTGGGGAACCACCACCGGCCAGGACTTCCTCGGCCGCGTACTGCTCGCACTCGCCTTCCTCAGCGAAGCCACCGGCGACAACGAGGGTCGACCCGCTGTGGTCGACGGCAACTGGGTCGAATGCGGGCGGCGCCCCGGCTACCTAGCCGAACGGCTCACCGACCTGCACGACCTGGCCGTTTGGGCGTGCGCGAACGGTGCGGACGTCGAGTGGTTCTAACCGTCCCGACGCGCGGGTCCGCTGTCCAGAAATCAACCACCCGGAAGGGGCGCAACCATGAGCGACGGCCAGGTCACCGCAGACCAGCTCGCACAGCTCGTGCGGGAACTACCTGCCGGCACCTACACGCTGTGGGGTGTGGAGTACGAAGGGCTCCGCGGCACTCACGTCACCGTCGCCCGTGACGGGCGCTGTGGTGGTGCGTCGACCCGCGAGGCCGCTGAGCGTGATCTGGCCGAGCTGACGAGCTGGCGGAAGGTGCCCGCTCGTGTTGTGTCCCGCACTGTCGTTGTCAGTGACGGCGGGTGGCAGTGATGGCACTGACGCCGGTGGGCGGTGACGAGAGTTCCCGGCTGACCACCGTTGAGGCGTACGCGGCCGATGAGCTGCGCCGGCATGTCCTGCGCGTCGCGGATCGGCTCGCTGAGCTTGCCGTCACGGTGCGGCGGTCTGCCCTGGATTTGGACCGCGCAGACGATGCGGCCCGGGTCCGCTATGCGGGCGTTGCTCATCGGGTACAACACGAGGTCATCACGGCCGTCATGAACCTGCACATGGGTTCGCTAATTACGGCTGCGGCGGAGGCTGATGTTGCACGAGCGAAGGGAGAGTGATGTGGCTGACATCAGCGCGGTTGACCGGGTGCGGGTTGCGCACGCCTGCGAGGACTACGCGGGGAGTTGGGCTTGCAATCCGGCGACTGGCGGTTCGGTTGGCTCGGTGGGCCGGTATGTGGCTGAGGGCAACCTGGCGAAGTTGTGCGACCGGTGCGGGTTCAAGACGGTCTGGGCTGCGGTTCGTGGGCACCTGGACGCCCATCCGGAGATCCTTGCCGCTGGTCGACTCACTGACGCCCAACGTGCGGAGCGTCAGGCGGGGCGCGATGCGGACTCTGCCGCGCTGCTCGCTGATGCTGAGGTGCCGTTCCGTGAGGGTCGGTGGGATGAGGCGTTGGCGCTGGTTGACCGCGCCGAGTTGGCGTCGCCGGGGCATGCCCAGTTCGACCGGTACCGGGAGATTGTGCGGTCGAAGATGACCGACTCGGTTGCGGCCGAAACGACCTGATCAACACATACCCTAGGGCAATGGAGAAGAGGCCGATGGACACGAACGAGTTGGCACGGATGATCGCCGGGTTGCCGAAGAAGCCGCCGATTGAGCGGGCTCGCCTTGCCCGGGACTTGGTGGATGAGGCGAAGCGCCTGCTGTCGACGTTGGCTGATGAGGCGATCGAGGAGGCGACGCGTTCGGAGTCGTATGCCTCGGTGGCGGAAAAGTTGGGCAAGACGGTGGCGACGGTGAACAAGGCGGTGTCTCGGCATCGGAATCCGGGGATGCGCGACCGCAAAAAGTGATTACCCAAGAGTGTTGACTTGGGCCATGACCCTTGGGTAATGTTTGTGGTGTCAGGGACACCAACCCGAGGGAGTTAAGATGCAGGCCAACACGAAGTACGCCGAGGCCCTGGCCCACGACATCGCCGACACCCTTAACGGCCCGCTCGGCGAGAACTACGCCCGCGCCGCGTACGACCACGACGCCGGCACCTGGGCGGTCAGCGTCACCCACCGGGGCAACCGGTACGACCTGCTCATGCCCGCCCCCGGTGCCCGGTACGGCCTGTTCCGCAACGAAGCGTGGTTGGGCGGCGTCAACCTCACCGCCGACGCGACCCCGGCTGAGGTGACGGTTGCCCTGCTGCGGCGCATCGGCGAGCAGGTTCCGACGCCGGTCGACTTCCGCGCCCGCCTCGCCGCCACCCCTTTCAACTCCTGATCGGAGCGCACACCATGCAGCCCAAGTCCACCAAGCACGACTGCACCGTCTGCGGGTTCACGTTCAGCGGCGGTCGGGTGCAGATCATCGGCGGGAAGGCGTACTGCTACGACGACGCACCCACCACCGACGCGGACCGCTACGCCCGCGCCTTCACCGCCCTCATCAACAACCGCTGACCGGAAAGGCCAACAGTCATGAGCGACACGACCGCCCGCAGCATCATCGATCAGATGAAGGACGCCGCCTACGAGCGAGAGAACGAGCAGCGCAAAGTCGAGCACGCCGTTGCAGAGATCGTTCTCGGCAAGAACCCGGGCGGCCGGAAGCGGGTCACCGCCGTCATCCCGCTCGGAGACGACCACCTCGTGGAGCTGAGCGTTGAGGGCAATGTTTGGTGGACGTTCGTCGCCAACGACATGCGCGGCAGCAGGTACCACTTCACGCAGGAGCAGGCGATCCTGCACCTGATCGCCACCCGCTACGACCACAACCCGGACACCAGCTACGCGATGGCTATTGCCGCCGGCCGCGTTCTCGACATCCCTACCACAACCGCCGGCAACTGAGCGCACCGCCGGTCGGCCGCCGAAGGCCGCAAGCCCGGACGTCATGGTCCGGACCGGCGACAACACCAAAACCCCGACCAGCAGCAGGGAGCCCCGACATGAACACCTTCCCGACCAAGTCGGCCGCCGACCTCACCCCCGGCGACGTAGTCAAAATCGCCGTCGGCGACTGGCGAACCGTCGCCATCGTTGCCACCGAGGCCGGCACTGTTCGGGTGTGGTGGAGCGGGCACATCAACAGCACCACGTTCCCCACCGACCAGATGTTGACCCTCGCCCAGCCCCTCTACGCCTGACTGACCCCCACCGGACACGCATCCGGCTACGAGCAGCAGGGAGCCCCGAGATGGCCACCTACTTCACCACCGCCGACGTCCTCAATGCCATCGGCGACGGGCACGTCACCGTCGACCAGCTCGCCGACCACTTCGGCGTGCCCGCCGCCTCCTACAACCTGCGCGCCGACCTCCGGAACCTCACCGCCGCTGGCTGCCTCACCGCAGCCGGCCCGGACGGGGCGCGGGTGTTCACGGTCGCCGACCCGGACCTGTCCCGCCTGCCCACCGACGACTACCGCTGAACAGGGAGAACCGACATGCCCACGACCAGGCGCAGCGAATCCTCGAAGCCGACAAGGTGGAATGACATGCCCAGACCGCACCGAACCGCGCTGATGCGCGTCGGCACCGTCATCGAGGAACACGACGGCACCACCTACAAGAAGACCGTCGAATCCCGGCGTGACCCCTTCCCGTGGGTCGCCGGGGACGGCGGCGAGTACGGGGATGAGCGGATGGCGCACCTGCTCGACGATGGCGCACAGGTGGTGGAGGAACACTCCTGCCGCAACTGCGAGGGCGTCGACCCGGCGTCGTGCCCGTTCGACACGAAGGGGGATGGCCGTGACTGACCGCAGCATCATCGACCAGGCCGCCGACATCATCGAGCCGCACCTCGCCGGCACGTTCAAGCTGCGGCAACGCGCCGAGATGAACGCCCGAACCCTGTCCACCTCGGGTCTGCTCGACGGCGGGTGGGCGAAGCCGCAGCCCGGCCTGAGCTTTCGGGAGCAGGCGGTGAACGTGTTGCAGTGCCAGCAGGAGTGGAAGACCGCCGAGAACATCGCCGCCGAGCTGGACGCGGCCGGACTACTGAAAGGGGCCAACCGTGGCTGACCAAAATCCCGCCGGGATGATCCGCCTTCCCGGCCACCCTGGCTTCGCTGGCGAGAACTGGCACTACACCGATCCGATCGGCAACACCGCCGAGATCACCGTGCAGCCCAACGCGCTTGTGTCAATCTCCACGGACGGTCAGGACAGCGGGTCCGTGGTTGCTCACTTCACGCCTGGCGCGTTGCGGTGGCTTGCCAATCTCGGCCAGCGGGTCAGCGAGGAGGCCGGCCGTGGCTGACCGAACTGTCACCCGCAACGAAGACCTGACCATGCCGAGCGTGCCGCCCTCAACGTGTGGACGTCCGGGTCGGCTCCCCGTGTACACGATTACGTCCGAGCAGGAACAGGATGCGATGTGAACCGGCAACGACAGTCGTTCGGGCGGGCACTACTGCACGCCCTCGCCGACCCGTACGGCTACCTCACCGGCGGCACCACAACCACCACCAACACGTACCTCGACCTTGACGCGCCGCAGATGCCCGCCACCAGCAAGGCCGGCACAGTGACCTTCACCCCCGAGCAGATCGAGGTCACCTACCACGGTGCGCGGTTCCGGCAGATGGAAATCAGCGGCCCGGCCAATGGGCACGAACAGTTCAACATCATCCGCCGATTCGACCGGGAACGGGACGTGCCAGAGTGGGCGCGCAAGTACCTTGGGGAGGATATGACGTGAAGACGTACACCACCGTCACCAACGCCAGCGATGTCACCGACGAAATCCTCGACGCAGCCACCAGCATCTACGACGGATGGCACTCCGGCGACAACCGGATCCGCTGGGATGACCTGATCGACCGGCTCGACGGTTCGCCGCTTGCGGACGGAACATCGATCGACCTTGGCAACGACATGGCGTCGGCGGCCATCAAAAAGATCAAGCAGCATGTGTCGGCCTACCGCAAGTCGTAGCCCGCGTAGCCCGCGCGAAGCCGCCCACCCCAAGCATCGACAGAGGGTGGGCGGCTTCGTCGTCACACCGCCTGTTCCGGGAGGCTGAACCCTTCTCGCAGCAGCCAGTTGTCCAGCGCATCCCCACCCTGCTTGTCGAGCAGCGACGCCACGTAGCTGCCAGGGCGGTCGATCGGGTTCTCTGACCGCTGCCGCAGCGCGTCGTAGACGGCGTTCGTCGGGAAGGTGCCCCGGTTCCAGTGCTTGACGCCCTGCGAAATGATCTGCTCGCCGAGTGTGGCCCGGAAGTCGTCGCGGTCGTTGAGGTACCAGTTCCCTCGCTGATGCGGGATCGCAGGCTGTTCGTCAACGGCAGCGGGTTGTAAATCTGTGTCTCCCGCCCCGAAGGGAGCGAAGCGAGTGGAGGGGGAGCGATTCTCTTCTGTGCAGGGTCGATCTAGTTCACCTTGATCTAGTTGTGGTTCTTCTAGTTCGTGTGCGCTCTGGCTCACTAGGGTGGTGTGCTCCAGCGCACTAGGGGTGGTGTGCTGTGGCGCACTACCCCCGGAGGTGCTTTCCTTCGGCCAGGAGACGCACAGCAGCGTGTACCGGTTGGTGTCGTTGACGTTCTTCCGCTCGTTGCGGCGGCACTCTTTCTCGACCAAGCCAGCGTCGGTCAGCTCCACGATGTACCGGTCAACGGCGCGGGCGTTCTTGAGGTTCATCCGCTTGGCGAGGTTGGCTCGGGACGGCCACACGTGGGCGTCGCCGCGTCCGTAGTTGATGTGCGTCAGCAGCAGCGCGTACACGTAGGCCGCGTTGATGGTCAGCGTCCCGGACGCTACGAGGTCGAGCAGTTCGACGGGGAGCCGGACGTGTAGGTCCGGGGGTGGGGTGGCGGTCATCGCACACCACCGGGTCGCACAGACGTGCTGGCAAGGTAGGCTTGTACCTTGAACATGGGTCGCCTCCACGCGGCGATCAAGAGCCCGGCCGGTGCGTCCAACACCGCGTCCGGGCTCGATTCTTTGTTGAGCTGTCGCCGTCTATCTTACCCGGCGTCCGGATCTTGCTGACCAGCGCCGATGCCTGCTCTGCTAGCCTGATCGTGCAGGGCGCTTCCCGGGATGTGCGCTCCGCACCGCCTTAGGGCCCGCCTCGTGCGGGCCCTTCGTGCTATCCGGGCATCGCCCGCCCGGTCTACCCTGGTCGCAGGCTCCGCTTTCACTACCGGGAAACCGCACGGCCGAAAGCGACAGCGGGAGAAATCGTCGACCAGGGCGAGAGGTGCGTTCCCGCCGAGGTAGGAGGGGTCTACCGGCACGACGAAGCCCCGGCCGTTTCCGGTCCGGGGCTTTCGTGGTTGCCACGCAACCCGTGTCGCAACGGCAGTCTACGGCAGCAGCACGTCTCGCCACCGCCACGCCAACTCCAGGCACCCGGCCCCGGCCGGCGCGACCGACCCGGAGTCGAGCAGCCCGCGCACCCCGGCCTCCGTGAACGCGAACCGCTCGCCCTCGATCTGGCCTTCGTCGTTGCGCTCCACGAAGTCCGCCGCGAGCCGATCGAACACGTCGGCGTCGACCACCAGCACCGTCAGGATCTCCCCAACCAAGGTAAGCGCATCCAGGGCAACCCCAAGGCAATGCACCGACAGGCGTCCGTCAGCGCGCGCCTGGTCGAGCACCGCGAACGGACCGCTGCCGTAGTCGACCGGACGCCCGTGCCCATCGCACTCCGGCATGCCCAACAACTCTTCGGAAAACTCTCGCTGGATGTTGCGCCACAGAGAGAAGTCGGCCGCCCGCGCCGCCGGCAGGATGCTCGACGGCTGGAAGATGCCCGACGGGATCACCTGCAACATGCCCCCAGCGGCAGCCACCGCACGAGGGTCACGCCGGTGCATCAGGAACTCGGCCCGGTCCCCGTCACGGCGGATCGTCAACGTCGAGATGGCCGGCATCACCGGGCGGCGGCCGAAGTTGAACGGCGACCCGATCAGCTTCCGGTACGGCAGGTCACGCATGTGCGGGTGCGCCGCCGCCTGCCCGTCCGCGTCCAACGCGACGTACGCCAGCTCGTGGGCCACCGGCTCGAACACATCCACCGCCGAGAAGTAGGTGGTGTCCGCGAAACCCATCGAACCCGCGCCCGGCGACCAGTCAACCCCCGTCAACCGCCACGACACCCTGTCCTCAAACAGGCGCGGCGGCGCCAAGTCCCGAACAGCCCGGGTGTACCGGTCGTACGAGCGGGTGAGCGTCTGGTCCGGTAGCGACCGGGCGGCTTCCCGTTCCGTCCCGTCCAACGCCGGTTCGGGTGCGCCCGGCACTTCGACAAGGCTGATGTCCGCCAGGTCCACGGGCGCGTCGGGGATCCAACCCGGGCCGGCAATCAGCCCAGTGCCGCCCAGGCGGTGATCCGGGTACAAGTCGGCCGCCACCTGCGACAGGCTGTGCCGGCTGCTGTTCAGCAGCGCGCGGGTGCGCCGCCACTCATCCTGCGACTTGACCACCCGCGGATCCTGCTCAACGTCAGTCATGAAGTCCTCTGCGCTCGACCGTTGACGGGGAACCGACGCGACGGGCGAGGGCTGGATGCCGAGTTCCTGCACAGACGACACCCCCAACACCTGCGCCAGAGCGCGCCGGGTCTTCGGGACCGGAACAACAACACCCCGCTCCCACCGGGACACCTGCCCAACCGTGACAGGCGGGCCAAGCCGGTCCGCCACCTCCTGCTGGCTGAGTGAAGCCCGCTCGCGTAGCTCGGCGAGCCGGTTCGGTGGTGCCTCGGTGCTGGTCATGGTTGCCGCCCCCGGGTGGTCAGCGCATTGACGTGCTGTTGCCAGCGTATGGGCAGCCAGTGATCAACGCCCATGAGCTGCCCACGCGATGCCGTTCCGGTGCTGTGCTGCCCGGAACAGGCTGGGGTCATCAGCAGGGCAGGCAGTCATCAGGAGGTGGAGGAGTGCGTCAGGTCGGATCTTCGGACTCGCCATGGAACACGCGGCGCCGCTCGTCGAGCAGCCGCAGCACGTCCACGGGGTTGCACTCGCGTTGCGGCTTCTGGGGGGCTCCGGGGATCTTCCGATGCCCGATCACGCCCGCCTTCACGAGGCTGTGGACCTTCGTTCGGCCCATCCCGAGCAGGGTGGCGACAGCGCCAGTCTTCAACCACTCGCCAGCCCGCGCCCGTCGTTCAAGGTCGGCGACCTCGTCCTGTGGGCGCTCGGCGCGCTGTTCGTCCCCCATCACCACTGCTCTCAGCCGCTGGAATTTGCGGTGAGCGTACCCACCGTTCGAGGTGTTCGCGATCACCGCCGTGGCCATTGATGCCCTTCCGCTCCGATCGTGCTACTGTTCCATCTGTTCGCACTGCGCGAACTGTTCGCAAGTCTGACACAGGCAAGCCGATAACGCGAACAGCAGACAGGCCAAACAGGGGAGGCAAGACGTGACCGACACGGAGCGACTGGACCGCGAACTCGCGTCCCTGCGGGGGCTCGTGCGAGTCGTGTCCGCCCTCGCCTGGGCTGTCGCCCTACTGGTCATGATCTACGGGGTCCCGATCGTCTACCGGTACCTCGTCCACCACGGCGTCCCGAAAGAAACCGCCTGGATCCTCAGCCTCGCCGTAGACGGAGCCCTCGCCGTCGGACTCGTCGCCACCCCCATCCTTGCCCAACACGGAGTCAAATCCGGATGGGTTGGTGTCCTCCGCTGGGTCGCCGGATTCGCCACCTGGGCGCTCAACACCGCCGAATCGTGGTTCGCCACCAAGGGCCCCGACCTTGGCGGAGTGTTCTCCCACTCGTGGGGTCCGCTGATGATGTTCTTCGCCGTTGAGGCCGCCGCCTACTTCCAGCGGCAGATGGGCGAAGTCATCAACAAGAAGCGGACCGCCCTCGACGACGGTGCCGCGAGACGCGCCGCCGAGCTGGCCGAGCTGACCGCCCTCAAGGATCAGGTGCGTCGGCTCACCGTTGAGAAGGCGGACGTTGACCGCCGGGAACGCGAAGCCGTTGAGCGTGCTGCCGCTGTTGAGGCCGACGCGGAGCTTGAGATCGCCTCAACGAAGTCCACCAACGACGCCACGGTCGCCGCGTTGACTGCCGAGCGGGACGCGTTGCGCGCCGAAACGGTGACCCTCGAAGCCGCCCTCAACAACGCCGAAGAGAGGCACAACGCGGCACTCACTGAGACGCGCAACGCACTCAAGGCGAGGCACACCGAGGCGATGGCTCGACTGCGCGCCGAACTGTCAACAACGAACCTCAACGACTTCCGCTCAACGAAGGGTGGCGCCGGTGGCGGTTCAGGTCGCCGCGGTGCCGCCGGGGGTGTCATCAGCGACGAAGACGCAGTTCAGAAGCTTCTCGCCCACAACGGCAGCGCCGAGCATGAGTGGTCGCAGGCCGAGGTGCGGCGGGTCACCGGCGTCGGGTTTCCCCGCGCAAAAGAACTCATCAACGCGCTCGCCGAACACCACCGTAACGCCGCCGCGTTGAGAACCACCAGCCGTGAAACCGCCTCACCTGTTGAGGCTGCGGTGACCCTCACCGCCGACGACAAGGAGGACCACCAAGTTGCTTGACCTACCCGGCGAACCGGTGCTGTCCGTTGAGGCACAACGACACATTCGCTCCGACGCCGCAGCCCTGTTGCGCCACGTGTGGCGGAGCTTCCCGAAGACCCTGACCAAACCGGAGGAGGACCCCGATGAGCGTTGACCACCTACCCGCCCGCACCACGCTGGCGGCCACCAACCTGCCCGAGATCAACATCTACTTCGATGAGGCAACCAACCCGGGGGACACCCTCGACCACGCCAACATCCACGCCCACAAGGACTGGCGGCACATCGCATCCGAGTGGGTCGGCTTGGCTGCCGCGTTCACCGCCTCCGCCGCCGTCGGCGGGATGGCCACAAACACGCTGCTCGCTGTGTCCCACACCCTCGCCGTCATCACCGGCGCCCTCGTCGGGCTGCTCGTGTGGCTACTCGCCGAGAAGTACCGGGAGGGCCGCAAGTGGGTGTACGCCGAGTCCGACGAACCGCACGACGGTAGCCCCGCTCTGACCCCCTGACCAGTGCAAACGCGAGGAATTCGAACCGCTATGGCATCGAAAATCTATGAGATCAGCGTCTTCAAAGATCAGCGACAGGTGCGGGACATGCCTGCGTTCCTGGCTCCCGTCGACCTCGAAGACGGCGCGACGACCATGCGCACCCTCAACCAGCACCTGCTCGGTGCGGTGCTGCGCGCCAACGCGCACCGCACCGACATGCACCGCTTCCACCTGGAATTTCGTGACATTGATGCCGGTGGCAAGGGGCACGGCAAGGTGCTGTTCCGCTGGGTGATGCCCGCATCCGAGGGGGCGTGATGGCCGGGCGTTCAACAAAACCCGAGGTCAACCGGCACCAGTGGCATGAGCGGCGTGTCGCCGAGGCGCGCACCCCGAGGGAGAAGTTGTGGGCGCTGTGCCACTGGCTGGTGGCGGAGGCGTTCCACGCCGGACCCGACCAACTCCAGGCCGCGACCGTGATGGTCCGCGACCGGATCACCGAAATGACTGACGCCCGGAAGGAGGCGGCCCGATGACGACGACTGTCACCGAGCGTGAAATTCGATCCCCCCACAACGGGCGGATTCCCAGGTTGGACAGCCCGCCCGCGCCCGCACGTGCGGGCGCGAGGCTACCGGTCACTCTTAGTTTCGGCAAGGCGTGGGCCGTCGCGCGTTCCGCGTGCGCGTCGTGGTGGGCGTGGACCGCCCGGCCTGCGTCTCTGCGGGACATGTGGGCCGCCTCAGCGGTCGACTCGAAGCGGATTCCCGCCAACGTGGGTGCCCTGCGCATCGCGTGGCAGGTATCGAACTGGACCGACCGGCTGCTCATGTTCGGGCTCATCGCGGTCGCCCCCACCTTCCTCACTGGGCTGCTGCGGTGGCTCGCCGCCCGACCCACCCGACGGTGGGCGTTCTACCTCATCCTCGCGGCGTTCGCCGCCACCTTCGCCCTCGGAAAGGGGTGACCTGCCATGTTCAACGTGGGTATCGGCTTCGGCCTCGTCATCGTCGCCATCACCGCTCAGTTCCTCATCTCGAAGCGGCTCAAGCACGCGAAGGTATCGCGGGCGTTCTCGTGGATCGCCTGGGGTGGGGCACTGCTGGGCGGGGTGGGCATGTCCTCTGAGTTCGGCAACGCCGTGGGGATCTCTGCCGGTGGGGCTGCCATCGCGTCCCTGGCCGCGCTGCTGTTCATCGTCGTGGACGTCGCGGACCGGCGCCCGGACTGGCCAGCGTTCATCCTGATCTGCCTCGCGCCAACGCTGATGCGGATCTCCGGCGGTGGCCTCGGCAACGTGTACGACGCGGTCCTGACCCCGTTTGACGGCATCATCACGGGGCTGCGCGCCTTCATGGGGATGTGACCTGTGAGCATCCTTCGCGGCGGCGTCACCGCGGCAGTTCATCGCGCGCTGTGCGGCAGCACGGCAGTCCGTGTGCCGGAGGACGGCTGCGTTGGATGCGGTGCCCCGGTTGCTGACGCCTACGTAACCAGCGGATGCGACCACTGCTCGGCCCCTGGCGAGGGGTTCTGCTGGGCGTGCATCGACAGATCATCGATCAGCCTGACCGACCTGACGGTCTTCGCAGGCCGTGGGCGGAAGGAGTAAGAGATGGATCCGATCTCAATCGCCGTGACGATCCTCGCCATCTACGGCATGTTGAAGCGGTCGCCGCAGTGGGCTGGGGAGATGGCCGAGGAATGGCGGGCCGCAAAGCGGGGGGACACATCCCCGGCGGCGCAGGCCCGCCGGCAACGGCTCATCGCGGCGGGTGTGGACCCGGCGGCGGGCGGACCGATGCGCCAGTACGTGGGTAACCGGTGGCGTGAGCATTGGCTTGACGCCGACGCGAAGGCAACCCAGCGGCGAGCCGGCCGTCTCGACAAGGAAGCCGCCGGGGAGGCACTGTCTCGGCGGGAGCGGTTGCAGTCGCGCCTGGACGACGAAACGACCCGCCTGGCAGAGCGGTGGCGGACCCGTGAGCCTTCTGATGTTGTTCCGCCGGTGTCCACCAACAAGGGTGGTGACAAGCCGGACCCCGGTACCCCGGATGGTGGCGGGGCCTCGCCTTCCGGGGACGTCGACCCGCCGAGCACCACCCCACCGGGTGGCAGCGCTGGGGGCACCAACACCCGCACCGACGACGGAGATCCCGACCCGATCCCCGACGGTTTCGACGGCGTGTTCAGCAGCACCGTCCACGACGACGACTGCTACACCAACCCCGGCCGCCCTCGGGAGCAGCCGCCTACCGCGAACCCCGGTGGCAGCACTCCCAACGACCGTGACCCGATCCGGGTGGACGCCACCGTTGGCGCACCCGCCCGCAGCAACACCCAACCCGCCGCAGTCGCGGCGATCACCGCAGGAGGAACCATGTCCAACGCCGTCGCACAGCAGGCCGTCACCGGTGTCGTTTCCGGCGCCGCTGAGGCCCGCGCCATACAAGCCGCTCTGATGCACGCCACGGATGAGTACGTGGCGCAACTCAACCGGCTGCGTGCCCGCATCTACTCCCTGGGCGAACAGACCCTGGGCACCGTTCAGATGTCCGGCAAGTCCCACGTCATCGCCAACACGGCCGCCGCCGCCGAGGCCGCCGCAGCAGCCACCGCGAACGCCCGCGCCTGCACCTCCGAAGTGGAGCCGCTGCTCGGCAACGTCGCCCGCGCTTTCGACCGCATCAACAGCTGACCCGCCGAGAAACGAGGAGGACGCCATGGCAGTGACGACGCACCGGCCGACGGCGCTGCCCACCAGCGCGCCCACCCCGACGATGACGAAGCCGAACCCCACGCCGGTACCTGTGGGGGCGGCGGCAATGCAGCCGTGGTTCATTGACGCCACGGACGACCGACGTAAGCGCATGCCTTACTTGGTGCCTGTTGACCACGACAACCACCGCACCGCTCACGTTCGCCACCAGTGTCCGAAGATGCGCAACGTCAACGGCGGCGGACGTGAGCGGTGCGCCGAGTTCGCGTGGCTGCTGCCCACGGACCCCCCGCTGCACTGCCAGCGGCACGGGGACAAGCTGGAGCCGCCGCAGGAAGCGCCGAAGGCGGCGCAGTTGTTCGCCGAGGCGAAGCGGCTGCACGGGCGCACCGCCGCGACGTGGGGGCTGCCGGCCGTCGCGGCAGCCACGGACCTCATCGCCGCGCTCGCTGACCTGCCGCCCTCGCACGTCGGCCTCACCGCCCCCGCAGCCGCCGTCGGCGTGTTCGTTGTGACGAAGCGGAAGCTGACCAAGCGGGCCATCGCCCGCAACCGCATCGAGAAGGGTCAGCGCACCGGCAAGCGGATCCAGGCCATCACCCGCCGGGCCCAGCGCGCCGCGCTCACCGCCGGGGAGACTGGCCTGTGGGCGACGGCCCTGGCCGCCACCGACATCAACACCTGGGCGGGACGCATCGTCGCCGCCGCCGGCATGGTCCGCTGGGCGTTCAGCATGCGCTCGTGGTGGGCCGCCGCCGAGGTCCGCCGCGCCCCCGCGCCCGCCCCCGCGCCGGTGACCGTGGACGTGACTGCGGTGGACCAGCCGGTGGAGGCACCCAACCCGCTGCGGCTGCGCGCCGTCACCACCTGGGCGATGCTCATCGGCCTCACCGGAGGCCCCCTCGCCGGCACCGAACTAGTCGACTACGAGCGGCTGCCCGCCTGCGAGGTTGGCGCCGCGACCCGCACCCGGCTGCCGAACTGGACGGCGAAGGTTGTCGCGAAGGTCCCCGGGTCGATCAACATGCGCGAGTCCCGCCCGAACCTGCTGGGGCGGATCGCCGCTGCGTACGGGTGTACTTACGCGGATGTGTCGTTCGCCGCCGACGAGTCGGACCTGTCCATCGGGTGGCTGCGGGTGCAGCCGGACAACCCGTTGGCTGAGACGAAGCTGTGGCCCGGCCCGAAGGTCGCCAGCGACTGGCGCAACGGCCGGTCCCGGATCGGCCGCTTCAACGACGGTCTTGACATCCAGTACCAGTGGTGGACGAAGCAGGGCGCCGTTCACGACCTGATCTCCGGGTGCACCGGTTCCGGCAAGTCGGAGTTGGTGGCGCAGCTGCTGCTCGCGTCGCTGCACTCTGAGGGCCTGGTCATCGACTGGGTGGGAGACCCGCAGGGCGGGCAGTCTTACGGGCAGTTGAAAAACGCCGTCGACTGGTTCGCCCGCGACACCTCCGAGATCCGGTTGATGCTGCTCGCGGCGCTCAAGGAGATGCTGCGCCGCAACGACGAGCTGTCCGAGCAGGACGTCAAGACGTGGCGTCCCACCGTGGACATGCCGCTGCTGGTCATCACCCTCGACGAGGTCCAGTCGGTCATCGAAGACCCGATCATCCTGGAACTGGTGGAGAAGCTGGTCGGGATGGGCCGCAAGTGCGGCATCAAGATGCGGCTAATCACCCAGATCCCGGCCGCATACAACCTGGGCGGCTCTACCTATATCAAGGAGCAGTTGAAGGCCGGTCAGACGCTGATCTTCCGGGCGATGACTGATGTCGCCGGCCGGTCCGCCGTCGACAGCGACTGCCCCGTCGACCCGACGGAACTTCCCTCGGTGTGGGGTGCGAACACCTGCGCCGGTGGGGAGACCACCGCCGGGCTGATGTTCGTGCAGGGCGTCAACGGCCGTGACGTGTACGGCCGCGCCGACTACACCGGCGACGACATGGGTGTGTGGCTGGTTGACGGCGCCGGGCAGGCCACCCTGACACCGGGGGTGTTCGGGCCGGAGGCGCAACAGGAGTCCGGCGTGCTGTGGGGCGACCGCAAGGAACGTGCCCGGCGACTGCTGGCTGCGGGCCGCTCCGACGCGGACCTGCTCTCGGGCGGGAAGGCCCTCGAACTGCTGGAGGCGGCGGCGATCACCCAGGTCACCCCGAAGGCTCAGCAGCCGGTGAAGGATCCCACCGAGCAGGCCACCGCCGAGAAGGTGGCGAAGGTGTCCCGCGATGTGGTGCGGGAAGCGGCGAAAGCCGCCGCGAACGCGCAGGGCATCGTCACCCGCGAGCAGGTGCTGGCGGAACTCGCGACCCGGAGCGAGGTGATGCCGCAGGGCACGTTCAACAAGGCGCTCACCGACTTGATGGCGGACGGGAAGCTGCGCCGCATCAAGAACGCCCTGTACGAGGTGCCCGGCCACCGAGGGGCACCCGACGCGCTGTTCGAGCCGGCGGAGGCGGGGAAATGACGACGCAGCGGCAGCGGCAGCCGCGGGTGCCCCGCCAGCGTCCGCCCGCAGGTGAGCGCCGCCAGCGTGCCGTGTACGGGATCATGACCCTCGACGTGAACAGGCAGGGTATTCCGATCCCCGGCGCCGCCCCGGTGGTCGGCTACATCGGGCAGTCGAGGCAGACGGTGTGGCAGCGGGAGCAGCAGCACCGCGATGAGCAGCCGTTCTCGGACCTGATCGTCGGCGGGTCGTGGACGATCGAAGAGGGCTTCTGGACTCAGCAGCAGTTGGATGAGCGGGAGCAGCACTACATCCGTCAGGGGGTGTCGTTGCTGCCCGGACAGAAGCGGCAGCGCCCGAAGTACAACATTGACTTCAATCGGGAGAACCCGGATCGGATCCCGCCGTGGGATGCGGTGACTCACCGTCAGGCCCGCGAGCCGGGTTGGCAGCCGGTGAAGGACGCCCATCGGCCACGGCAGCGCAGTGCGGGTTCGTTTGCTGGGCCAATCACCGTGCCAGCGTGGTCGTGGGAGTGGACCCCGCAGCGGATCCGGATCGCGGCGTGGGCGGCAGGGTGGCTGGTGATCGCCTGCGTGGTGGGTTGGCAGGCCGCCTCCGGCCCGGTCGCGACCGCCGGGGATGGGCTCGCCTACGGGTCGGGTGTCGCCACCACTGCTGTCGGGTTGCTGCTGCCGGGGAAGCGCCGCCGTCGCCGTAGGTCCCGCCGGTGATGACCTGGCGGTGGGAGGCGTTCGACCCGGCCGGGGTGCGGCAGGTCGCCGACGTTCTCTCCGACCCGTGGGCGATGACCGCTGATGTTGCAGCGGACACGGCCATGGCGCACCTGATGGTGCGGGTGCGACCCGAGTTTGGTCGGCTGGCCGGGTGGCGGGTGCGGGCGTGGGCGGCGGGTGTTGGTGAGGCATGGGCGGACGCGGACGAGTGGTTGCGCACGGTGGAGGGTGTGGGCGGCTAGCCTGCGAGGATGCAGCCGCAGCATCCGTTGGCGCCGGGGGTGACGTGGGTGGTGACCGGGCATCTCGGCCCGTTCAAACGGTGCGCGTGGCGGATGATCGGCCTGGCCGAGGCGGCGCAGCGGTCAGCGGCGTTGGACCGGCGTCGCCGGCAGGGTGAGAATTAGCAAATCCATCGGGGTTCCGTCCGGCATGTGCGACCCGGCGACCTGCTGCCATCCGGCCCGCTCGTACACGCGGCGCGCGGCAGCTAGCGGGTTCGATGCGAGGGTGGCGTAGGGCTCGGGTCGCCCGTCGAGCAGCCGGCGCATTAACTCTGAGCCGATGCCTTCACCGCGGCGGCCGGAGTGCACGATCCATTCCATGACGGCGAACTTGTCAACGTTCAGCAGCTCGGCGGGCGGTTCACGGTCGGCGCGGGTCCACCACCGCCCGGCGGGCATCGTCCACCCGTAGGCGGCCCCGACCAGTGTGCCGGCGTCGTCGGCGGCGACCAGCGTGAACCCGGGCCGGGCCGCCTCACCTGGTAGCCCGTCAGCGAACCCGGCCACCTGCTCCGGCCCCTCCCCGTACGGTGGTTCGGCGTACACGAGGGCGTACAGGTCGACGAGCGCCGGGAACAGGGGCGCGGCGGTCGCCCCCGCCCGCAGCGTGAACGTGACAGCCATCCCCGGATGGTAGGCGGCGGTCCGCGTCACTGGCGGGTCGGCGGCGGTGCGGGCAACCATGTGTACAGCCATGGCGGTCCCGTCCCGGCGACCGGCTCCAACTCGTACACGCCGTCAACGTCGGCGTCGAGGAGTTCCCCGCTGTAGTCGATCCACAGCCACGACTGGTCGATCACCGGTGGGGGAAGGCCGTCGTCGTCGAGGGGCACCAGCAGGGACCGTCCGTCGACTGGGCCGCCGACGGCGGGCACATCGAGGCGATCCCACACCGGTCGATCCTTAGCCGGGCGCCGGGCGCCGGGCGGGTCAGGCGGGTTTCACATATCAGGCGGTGACCCGGTCGGCGAGTTCCCCGAACACGGGCCGGCGCCGCTCCGCCGCTGGCACGGCGTCCATGGCTTGCCGGGCGACGGATCGGACCAGCGCGTTGTGCTGCTCTGGGGGTAGCCCGTCCAGCAGGTCGGCGGCCAAACGCAGCCCATCGGGAACATGCCCGCCCCGGATGAGACACGCCGCCCGGTGCAACTGCACTTGTGCGCGTAGCCGGCCCTGGGATTGGGGGTACAGCTCCAACGCCCGATCCTGCGCCTGCTCGGCCCGGTCCAACCGGCCGGCGTGCGTGAACACCCACGACTCGGTGTGCCGCAGCCGGTGCTCCGGCCACCCCCACAACGATTCGACATCCCCGACGATCGTGGCCGGCAACTGCTCGGCCAAGTCGGCGAGTTCCCGCACCGTCGCCACCGCCTCCGCATGCCGGCCAGCCAGGGACAGGGCTTGCGCCCTGCCGGCCAGCAGCCCGCACGCCGCCGACGTGGCCTGCCCGTGCAGCAGCGGCAACACCTGCTCCGACATCGCCACCACTGCGGCGGGGTGACGCCCGTCGTAGCAGCCGTTCACCACATCCCACGCCCGCACCAACACTCGCGTGTCCGGATCGCCGGATTCGTCGGCGACCCGCTGCGCCGTCTGCCACCAGCGGCGGCCCATCGCCGCCTGCCCGGACGCGACCAGGCTGAGGGCGACGATCACAGACAGTCGGCCGGCGGCCCGCAGTAGTCGGGGGCGTCGGCTGCCGGTGTCGGCGGCGAGCTGGTGTTGCAGCACTGTCATGTCGGCGCCCAACTGCGCCATCAACTCTGCCTGGGGCTGCCGGTAGTAGCCGTGGCCGTAGTCGGCGACGATCTGCTCCCACTCGTCGTGCTCCACGTCGACGGCGGCGCCCAGCCCGTGGCGCAGCGCCTCCAACCCGACCAGGGGAGCGACTGCGGGGGCCGCAGCGAGTGCGCCCATGGCCCGCAGCATGGTGCGTCTGTGCATGTCGGTGTCGCCTGCCTGACGGTCGTACGCCTCGGTGAGCGCACCGCCAGCGTTGAGCGCCCGGTCCACGGCGTCGGCGAACGACTTCGCGGGGCGGCGGGCACCTCGCTCCACCTGTGAGATGTAGCTGAAATCGAGGTGGGCGGTGTCGCCGAGGTCCCGCAGGGACAGCCCGGCAGCTTTGCGGTGCCGCTTGAGTATGTCGCCGAATCCGTCCATTCCGCCCCCCAGCGTGTGGGCTGCCGTGTGGGCCCACTGCTCACGGCTGCCGTATCCCCAGCTTATCGGCCATGGTGAACATGTCAGTACATGGTTGCTGACCGAATGGCGCAGTAGCTCGTGGCCGGGACGGCGGGGGCCGCTGCTGCCGACCCGAGGTGTGGCGGCCGGGATCAGACCCCCAGCCTGTTCCGGTCGCCACCCCACCCACCCGCAAGGGGGCGCATGTGGACGTGTGGCGGATACGCAACAGTGGGGCGGTGCGCGGCGACAGCCCACCGCCGAAAGGCTCAGGCGTGAACAGTCGCCTCGACGCCGACCACCCATTCGCCTGCGGAACGTCCGGCCGTCTCGCCGGCAACCAGGGCCGCCGCTACCCGAGGGCCAGCCGATGATCGGCGACCTGAACGTGCCAGCCGGGCAACTTTTGCACCTGCTCGCCCACGAAATTCGACCCAACCCGACGCACCGCGACGAACTGGTGCGTGCTGTCGCCGTCTATCGGGCCGAGATTGGCGGCATGGTGTGGATGCGGGGGCATGTGTGCGGCGGGGATGTCGTGCCGGACTGTGCGGCCGGCTGGTGTTTCGAGGCGCAGGTGTCAGTGGATGCGATCCGCGCGAACCTGGCCGGTGCGCGGTGAGCCGCCTGGATGAGCCGACCGACCCGGCGTTCGTGGCGCACATCGCCCGGCAGGTGATCGCCAGCCACAAGCAGGGTCACCGCTGTCAGCGGTGCACCGATGAGGGCTGCACGGAGCCGGGGTGGGCAGATTCGATGCTGCGCCGGTTGGCGGCGGCGCCAGCGGCGCAGCGTGCGGCGATAGCCGATGGACGTCCGGTGGACCCGACCGCCGGCGAGGTAGAGGGAGCACGGTCATGACCCAGCTTGGTCAGTGGTTCAAGGCGAGCCGGTGCGACAACTCCGGCCCGAACTGCGTGGAAGTGATGTTCGCTGGCGGGGGCCAGGTGCAGGTGCGGGACAGCAAGAACCCGGGCGGCCCGGTCCTCACGTTCGACGCGGCGGAGTGGGACACGCACGTCGCCGGGGCGAAGGGCGGCGAGTTCGACCTGCCGGAGCACGCCCGCTGATCTTTCCTCCACCCGACAGAACCGGCCCGGACTCTCCCCCGTTGAGTCCGGGCCGGTTCTGCATGCGCAGGCCACGGGTATAGGACGGTGTGGATCGTGAGCATTGGCGGGCGCTCGCGGCACGGCATACCCGCTGCGATCAGGAGCCCCGCCGATGCCGTGACTGCGGGTACGCCTACTGGCCGTGCTGGTACAGGCTGCGAGCCGACAGCGAACTCGCCCCTGAACGCGAAAGAGAGGCCGCCCTCCCACTCCAGCCCGCGTGGCGGCAGGGCATGAAGTGGAAGGGCGGCCAAGGCGTCGCCGCTGGGGAGTAGGGAACGACGCCAGATCGTGGGGGCGGACGGTCAGACGTTGGGCTCCGACAGCGGCCGGTCCTTCACCACGCTGTTCTGCGCGGCGGACGCCACACCCGTCGGCCGGTAGAAGCCCAGGTGCACGGCCACCGCGATACCGAAACTCACCGCAGTCGTGTACACGACGGGAATCCACTCGAACACCGCGCTCGTGTTCTCGGCCTGCAACCACGCCGACAGCACCGAGTTGACGGCGGACAGGGCCAGCAGCAGCACCGCCTTCACTCCGGCCGAGGTGGACTGGCGGGTGACGAGGCCGACGAGGATCGGCAGCAGAACCGTGATGGACAGGGACAGCAGACCGCCAAGGTTCGGCGCGAAACCGTAGATGGGCAGCTCAGGAACGTCGTTCATGACCCCTCCTCAGGGTTCTTGTGTGATCTCGATAAGGGCGCTGCGCGGCCCGGGATAGCGTTCGTTCGCGTGGGAGGCAGATTGGATCTGAAAGTCGATCGGCAGCCCGGTCATCTGCTGGCCAAGCGTGGCGAACGCCAGGGTGATCGCAGCGAGCTTCGGATCGGTCTCGCTGCTGCGGAAGATGTCGCCGAACCGCTCGGTGAACTCTTCGTCCGGCAGGATGAGGCGCACATCCACGTCCCGCCAGTCCTTCCGGTCGAGTGATGAACCGACGTGGTACGGGACGTGGCCGAAGTAGTCGGCGACTATCACGCCGAACTTCGTCAGCCAGATCCCGGCGGGCATCCCTGTGCTCACGACACCTCCCCAAATGACCTGTGGCCCTACGCTGGGCGGCGTGACGGATGACGGTGAGGTGGTGGTGCCGTGGCGGCTCACCGGCCTTCAACGGGTACGCCGCTGGCAGTTCGGGCACAGCTCCGGGTTCGGCTCCCGACACGTCACCCTCGGACACACAGCCGACGGCCGGTGGTTGGCTGAGGACTCCGACACCGCGCGTGGCAGCCGCGCCTACCGCACCCGGGAACGCGCCGAACGCGCACTGGCCGAACTTATGTGGGACGGCGAGTGGCACGAAGCGCCCGCCGTGCTCGACGCCAACGGGCAAGCCGACGGGTGGGTGCGCTGCGGTGGGACGTGGGTTCGTGGCTCAGAGGATGCAGCCGAGGATCGGTAGACAAATCAGCCCATCGTCCGGCGCTTCCGCCGGCGGGGCGGCCGGCGGTGACGGTTTCGGACCCGACGGGCCAGGACGCCCCGGTGGACCCGACGGACCCGGCGCCGGAGACGGCACCACCCGCACACCCTGCCCCTGCCCTTGACTGCCACGCCCAGCCTGCGGTGAACCCCCGCCGGCCGACGGTTTCACCCCAGCCGGATCAGCGGTGCACCCATACCGACGGCGAGCATCCAACACGGCCGCATCGCGGGGTTGCACCCGGTCCAACACCACGCAGTAGTCGGCACGCAGCCGCTGCAACGCCGCATCCTGTGCCGCTTTCTCCGCGTCCCGGCGCAACCGGCGTTCCTCCAAATCGGCGCTGACCTGCCGCTCCAACGTGGCCACCCGCGCCCGGGTGTCCCGGTCGGCGTCCGCCCGGACAGCCTGCCCGATCAGATAGGAGGTGACGTTGGTCAGCAGAAACGCGACCAGCATCGCCAGCAGCACAATCCGCAGCCTTCGGGTCAGATTCTCCCCGACCAGCGGCTCATCGGACAGCACCGGGGACAGCAGTTTCCGCTCATGCTGGCGGGTCATCGAACCTCCGCCCCGTCTCAGGGTCGATGCCGGCGCGGATCAGCCAACCCTCGTAGCGCAGGCGGATCAGGTGTTCTTTGTCGAGGCTGTCGCGGAGGATCACGTTCGCGGCGAGCGCGTCGTCGAGTTCCTTATCCACCCGGGCGTCGAAGCGCGCCCGCCGGTTTTCGTCTACGTCCACACGTTTGGTGCGCAGCGCAAACCAGCCGGTGACCATCGCCACCCCGAGGGTGACGGCCTGGGTGAGGTACAGCAGTTGTACGGGTGGGCCACCGGTGGCGGCTTCCGCCGCACGGGGAAGGATCATCGTGAAGGCGAAGCACACTCACTCGCCGCCGATCTGTTTTGGGGTGGCCCGCGCCGCAATGAACGCCAGCACCGCGACCACGAGAACGGACGCCGGGGCACTCCACGACAACACCCGCCCGTGATACAGCCACGCGGAGGCGATACCGGCAGCCCAAGTCATGTACCAGACGGCGTACAGGCCGAGACACAACCGCAGAGGTTTCTCCCGGCCGGTGAGGGCGGCCCGGTGGGCGGCGATAAACGCGGCGATGGTGAGCGCAGCCAAGAACACTCCGCGCAGTCGCATCCCTCCGACCGGTGGGATGGAACGGAGCACGTCGTAGGACTGCGCCTGGTAGGCGACGTCCCCCGCCAGCAGGCCAACCGCATCCCATGACGCTTTCGCCAGCACGATCACGACGACGGTGCGCCACGGGATGCTGGGGTTGTCGGGTAGCCGCAGCAGGGAAAGGGTGACCATCGGCTACTCGGCCACCAGCCGTCGGGCCAGTTCGTCGGCGACCTGCCGGGCGAGGGTGGGCGGGATCGCGGCGGCGATGGCGGTCGGATCCAGACCGGCCAGCACGCCCTGGACGATGGCCGGCTCGTCGGTGAAATCCCGGCCGGACAGGGTCACCAGTTGCGCCTCGATTCGGGCGAGCGACTCGGCGATCCGGTTCGGTTCGGTGCGGCGGGTCTTCTCGCCCTCAATCTGGTAGCTGGCCGGCTTGCCCGACAGCAGCGCCTCCGTCCGGCTGGTGGTTGCCCACGCGATGGCCTTGTCGCCCTTGTCTAGCGCCATGTCGTCGTCCGCCTTTACGGTGAGTCCCAGCACGATCGCCAGGATGCGTTCCATCAGCTTCCGGTTGCGGCAGTGCCGCCGGTCGATCGTCAGATGCCAATGCCACAGGTGTGAGCTGTCCGAACTGGCAGCCCGATCGCGCACGTTGTCCCAGCCGTCCACAACCTGATCGCCGTCGACGTTGCCGAAAAACTCGACGACCTCATCGAGTAGCCCCGCCTTCATCGCCGCCAACAGCCGCTTGCACTGGGCGATCATCTGCGTGTCCGAACCGGGCGTGAAGTCGACGCCGGCAACATGCCGCGCCTGCTCGGCCGTCAACCCCGACTGCACCGTGTAGGTGCGGCTCGTCGAGAAACGGGACTTGAGCAGCCATTCCTGCGAGCGGTGCGCGCCGCGAAGGTGCGCGGTGTCGCCCTTCGACCCGAACGCCGCCCGCGGCCGGTTGGTACGACGGCACAACTCGTCACCCAACCAGTCGATTTCGGGGGTGACGATCTCCCGAGCCCAATACGACTCGGCCTGCAACTGGGTGTACGTAGCCATCAGCCCTGCCCTCCCGTCACGGTCCGATCCGGTAGACCGCGATCGCGGCCCCGGACACTGCCGTCCCCGTCGTCACATACAGTTCGGCGCGGATCACCGCACCAGCCGTCAACCTGCGGATTCCGGTCGCACTCCAACCGCTCTCGGCGGACCCACCGAACGGCGTCCGAAACTCGCGACCCGCCATGACCACCTGCGCGAATGCTCGACCGGGCTGCGCGCTCGTCACCAGGCCCTGCACCGTCGTCGAATACACCCCGTTCGACGGCACCGTCCACTCGGTTGCGTTCGGCTTACCGAACGGGCCCACATTCGACGTCGCCGCCTGCCAGCGGACCGCCACGATCGTTGTCACCGCCACCGACTGCGGGCTGACCTCCGACGCCGCCTCGAACCCGATCGTGGCGCTGTCCAGCCGCACCACCTCATCCTCAACGGCCTGCGCGAGGGCTTGGGTCGCGCCGGCGATGTCCGGTGGATCCTCCAACTCCAGGTAGGGAAACCCGTAGACGGATGTGGTGCCGGGCATGCGCGCCTCCTGTCACAGCTGGCGTGGGGTCGATACCGTCAGTCCCGGCATCAGATCGGGGAGTGACAGTGAGACGGACCGTTGGGATGGTTATCGGTGCGGCGTCGACGGCTCTTGCCGTCGCAGCGGTGACCATGTGGGTGGGGGCGTTCACCGAAACCCCCACGGCACCGTCGCCGGCATCCGTGCCCGTGGCGGCGCAGCGGTACAAGCCACCCGCCGTTGTCGTAGCCGACGGTCTACACATCAACCGGGTTGAGGTCGCCGAATTTGTGGAGCGGGTCGTTAACGATCCGCGCGGATGGCGAACCGACCTCGGCCAGTTCACGGTGCGGATCGTGCCTGCCGGGGCAGAGGGAACCCAGCCCATGCCGGGGCGGATCGGCCAGGCCAACCCCGCAGACGCGACTGTGGTTGTCAGCGATCAGGCGTGGACCACGTTGGGTCCACGCTTCGCCGCCGTCGGGGGCACCCTCACCGACCAGCGCACATGGGTGGTGTTACACGAGGTGGGGCATCTCCTGGGGCATGAACACCAGCCATGCCCAGGGTTGGGTCCGTCACCAGTCATGAGGGACACCAACTACATGCTGGGGGTCGGCTGCACCTTCAACGTGTGGCCCAACCCGTAAATCACAGTGCGAACACGGCTATCTCCCGCTGCTGAAACTCGACCGCACCCTCACCAGCCCACGCACCCGCATGCCGATATTTGAGGGTGAAAGTGTTGATGCCCGGGTTGAGGCCGGTGAACAGGTGCATCATGGCCGCTTGGAGGCCACCGGCGACCACCGCCGCCCCCGGGTCACCCGACACTGGATGTTCAAGGTATTGGCCGAGTGAGAACGCTGCGTTCGCGGCGATGGTGGTGGCCCCGGACACGGCAACGGACGTACCACCGGTGGAGATGCGACGCCACGCGATCTTCCCCGCGTCGGCGGACCAGAACACCAGAGCCATCCCCGAGGATGAGATCCGCACCGACACGGATGGGCCGACGCTTGCCCCGGACAGGTCACCGTACGTGTCGGAGTTGCGGGTGCCCATCGCATCGTCGCGGGCGGCGACGATCCGCGACGACACCATGCGCAGCGCCGACGCGGCGGCATCAGATCCGGGGATGGTGAGCCGACCGAGGATCGCCCACGACGACACTGGCCCGCCCGTCGACAGGATGCCCACCACATCACCCGGGGCCAGCAGCACAGCCTCGTTGGTGTTGAGGATGGGCAGATTGGTGACGAGGGTTCCGCCGACGTCCACCGTGTTCTCGGCGGTCTGCGTGTTCCACGACCGGATCACACCCTGCCGGTAGCCGACGCCGGGTGCGGGTTGCGCCGCCAAGACCGGCGTCAAATCGTCTGAGCCGTACGACGCCATCAGTCACCACCCAGCAGCACAGTTGTCTGCTCGCGTGTCGACGCTGACATGGCCGCCTCAACGGTCAGCGGAATGGTCATGCGGTCGATGATGTGCATCTCCGACCGGCGAGGGAAGGTGACCCGGATCGGGTCGTACGGCTCCAGCGCCGGGTTCGGTACCGCCTCCAAATCCACCGAATACGGCAAACCGATCAGCCTGGACAAGGTGGTGGATGCTGCTGCTCTAGCCCGCGCGGCCGTCGTCAACAGCGGTGAGTTGTAAAAGTAGGGGACCTTCCCGAACGGTCCACCCCAATAGGTGGGCGACGCCGGGTTCAGGTCGACGACGACGGCGCGCGCCGGGTATGCGGTGTCGGCACCTTCACCACTCGCTACGACCGCGTTGTATGCGCCCTCACGGGTGATACGCCGATCCACCGACACGAGCACCCCGTTCGCGCCGTGGTTGACCTCCCACACGGGGCTACTGGTCGACGGTGGGGTGCGCACCACCAGGACGCCACGGTGATCCCAGTACCAGATTTTGCCCGCCGACGTGATGATCTCGTTCGCGGCGGCGTACCGGTCTTCTTCGGCGATGATCTGCCGGCCGATGGTCGCATCCCGTTCGGCGGTGTCATCCCACTCGATGGTCGCCCACGGGTAGATTTCTGTGACCAGCGCGGTGATCGCCGATCCGCGTGTGGTGGATGCGGGGAACGGCACGGCGGCGGTCAGCCGTCCATCAACGATGCCTGCCATCCGGTCCCGGGCTGACACGCGGATTGGTCCGTCGGGGGCGTCGTCCTGTTCGGCGGTGTCGATGCGGTGGTAGCCGAGCGACACCCATTCGGTGGTGCCGTTGCCGTAGCGGATGCCCCGGCGGACAAAAATCTCATTGCCGTACGGGGCGAGCGGCGATGACGTTCGGGTGGGCCACATGCCCGCCCCGGCGACGGTGACATCCAGGGTGGATCGGATGTCGGCGGTGCCGTCGATTTGCACATCGCCGTCGAGGATCGAAGCGGTCGTGCCGCTCGGGTTGACGCCGGTTTGGCCGGGGGGGACGATGCGTGCCTCGAACACGGCTTGGTGTGAGCCGCGCAGTGTGGCGAGGAAACGGTCGCTGACGGGACGCACCAGCACACCTCCAGCCCTATCGAGACGGGAGAAGGGGATGCGTGGGTCAGTCGACGATCACATCGGAGGGGGAGCCGATCAGCTCCAACACGCTCGCGCACGTCGGATGGGCGGTCAGCACCGCCGCGCACGACGTGTACACATTCAGCAAACCCTGACACGACGTCGTCGCGCCCACCACATCCGGGCCGGGCGCGGCGACTTCCGTCAACGGCAAGCTGAACACCCGCCACACCAGTTCAGCTGTCGGTGGGGTCGCCTCCCGGCTGTCGCCAACCGCCACATAGCCGCCCGGGGTCGCCGACAGGCGGCCCGCGTCCGGCGGCACATGCACGAACAGAATGTCGCCTGCCGCCAGGAGTAGATCCAGGTCGGAGCGTTCCTGCTCCGTATACGTGTTGACGTCCAACGCCCACTGGCGGGATCCACGCACATCCGTCACCGCCACCGGCATGCTGCGGCCCTTCACGTCGAACACGCCAGCCCGCGACCGGCGGGTGATCTCCGAATAGTCGCGGACAACGACCTGCCGGTTCAGAAATGGGCGGGCCAGGGACTTCAGCCACACCCCGTCAATGACGGGAGTGATCGTGCCCGCAAACAAGGTCACCTCCGGTGAGGTGACCGCGAAACTGTCGTAGCTGAACGTGAACGGCAACGTGTTGGTAGTGCCAGCCGCGAGCACTGACCGAACCCGCAGTAAACCCGTGGCCGTCCAAGTGGCTGTCATGCTGACGGAAGGCTGCGCCGGATCGGGCGCCGATGTCAGCCATGCCCACGCTTGCACTGACGATCCCGCTGCCCGCAGTCGCAGTGATATCGCCGATGTGGCTACGGCGCCCGAAACCACGGGGAACGCGCTAAGAGTTTCTATCCCGCCAACCACCTGCCGGGCGTTGACGGTGATAGTTCCATCGACGTTGTAAAACAGTCGGGCCTCCACCCGATCGTTCGCTACCTGCCGGCCAGCGATAGTGACCGTCGTGTTGTTGTCCGCACCCGTAGGTGTGGCGGAGGCGGTAATGCCTCGCAGGGTGATGTCAAAGTTCGCAAGACTGACATCCTGCCGTGACTCCAGCGTGACGGCTCTCACGGTGTGCGTGTGCACTGCCGCCGTGCCGTTGGTGCTGTACGCCGAGGCGGTGCCGGTCTCCACCCACGTCGGCCCGAAGTTTGGTGTACCCCAACCGTTGGACGCGACACGGGTAAACCCGTCCGCCGGCGACGGCCCAACCACCCGATACCAGTTGGCGATGTTCGGCGCGAACTCGTAGTCGTCGAGGCGGACCACACCGCCGACAGGATTGAGTGCCGCCCCGCCTCGCACCGTCGTCCACGACACCTGATTGGTGGACCGCTCAACGCGCACCGTGAAGCCGTCGACTAATCCATCCACCGTCAACCTGACCCGCGACAACACGGGATCGTAGATGATCGGCCCAGACGTCGGCGGGGGCGGTGGTGTGCTACCTGCGGGAACCGGCACGGCGGATCACCTCACATCACGCCAAGGAGGTAGCAGAGCCGGTCTGGTGCCACCCACGACCCGGGGAAGATCGGCGTCGCCATGTCGGTTTGCCCCGACACCATCAGCCCCGCCGGGTGCCCGTAGGTGGCGTCGCGCATCAACGCCGCATTGTTGTTCCCTGCCGTGACCAGCGCGGGCATGGTCGTGCCAATGAACAGCACGGCCAGGGCGTACACCTTGCCAGTAGGGTCAGCCACGCACCGGTACGGGGACGTCAACGCCTGCTCGTAGCGGGTGTTCGTGGCTGCGGCGAGAGCGGTGTTGCTGGCCGACTGGGCGCGCAACGTCAACTGCGCGGACGCATACTCGTACAAAGCGACCTTCGCGAGGGTCAACCCTGACGCGGCCGTGCCGCCGGTGTAGAAAGCCACCTTGCTGACGGTGATCTCTTCCTGCGGCTGAAACAGTGTCAGGTAAATGCGCCCCGAGGTGAGCGCTTCCGAACCTCGGGCACCCCACATCGGGATCGGCTCGATAGCGGACGCTGAACTGCGGCGCACCTGCCGGGCGGGCCCGATGTGGGTGTACCGCTGACCGGCGGTGATCGGCCATTCCAGTCCAGCCTGGTTGCGCAGCCTCGGCGGTGCCAGGTCGGAGCGGGAGTACCACGCGCCGCTCACCTGGATGTCGCTGGGAAACGGCCCGTCGTCGCGAATGAAGTACGTTGCCTGCGTGCCGGTCACCCGGATCGACGGGTTGGCAACCCGCAACGCCTGATCGCCGTTGTCACCCAACAGCCGGATGCACGTGTCGTAGTTGTCCCAGGCGTTGTAGAAGTCGCAGTCCGACAGCACCAGCACCGGCCGGTCCACGGAGCCGCGACGGTCCAGCAGGAGTAGTTCCGCGCCGCTGCCACCGTACGTGGTGGTGGCCTCAAAGTGGCAGTGGGACATGAATACCTGCCCGGCGCGCTGGTGGAGTGACTGGGCGTGGTAGTCGAATGAGCAAGAGTCGAAGTAGAACGATGCGCCTGGCTGGTCGATGAACACGGCTATTCCGGGCCCGTCAGCGAAAATACATGACGTGAAAGCGACGTTTTCGCCGGCAGTGGTGGCGAGTCCCATCTTCACGCCGTACGTTTGCGGGTTGACGAAAAAGCACCGGTCAAACCCCAGCAGGTAGCTGTTCGAGGTGATGTCGACCTGGACGTCGAAACCCTTGATGCCCACGTCTCGGAAGGTGAGGCTGTGGGCACGTCCATTCGCCGATGCGTTGTATAGCCGCAGGCAGGAAGCCTGCCCTGCCCCACCGGGGCCGAGGAAGCCAACACCGCGAATAGCGTCGTACGGTTCCGGTTTGAGGCCAGTTTCGACGTTGTTGTCCCACCCCAGCGTGAGCGCATACTGGCCGGCAGTCAGCCCTGTGGGCACGATCGTGGTGGCCTGCGGGCCGGCTCCGACGATTGACACCCGGCGGCTGTTCACCGACCACGGTGCGGTCAGCTTGTAGGTGCCAGGGGGAATGACAAGCACGGCGCGTTGAGCGGCTTCGGCGGCGGCGGTGGCGGCGAGGAAGGCGCCGGTGTCGTCAGCAGTTCCGTCGCCGACAGCCCCGAACGCCCGCACGTTGAACAGTCCGGACTGCGTGACGGTTATGGCGTCGAGCCGCCGGTTGTTGTCGGCGTCCACTGGGAACACCGGACCGCCGTCTACCGACACCCACACCCGGTCCACCAGTCCGTCTGGGAACCAGTACAGCTCGGACTGCCCCCACGCGTCGTATGCCACCTGCGAGCCGAGCACTGCCCCTGACGGCGTCTCCGACCCATCGAATGCGTGAATATCTGCCAGCACCGTGCCAGCGCTGTCGGCGTACACCACTGCGGTGGCATTCGCCGCAGGGGCACCGTTTTCCCGGTACCCGTACCGGGAGCCCGCATCGGGGCCGAGGAGCCGAGCCATCACATCCTCCCGACCCCAGCGCTGACACGCCGTTTCAGTTCGCGGTTCTGGTCGCGTATCACCTTCACGATGCGGCCCTCCAACTGCTGGCCGTCGATCTCCACATAGACGTGGGTGTCGCCTTGGCTGACCTGCACTTGGCCGCCGCCGCCGGACTGCTGGTAGGGCTGCCCGGTGATCGCCGAACGGGGCACCACCGCCATGCCGTACCACTCCATCGCCCGCCTGCCGATCGAGATGGAGCGGGCCGCGTCGCCGACTCGCGGGATGAACGCCTCACCCTGCGTTTCAGGTTCGGCGATCATGTATCGGCCGGGGTTGCGGGGTGTGAACACTGCCGCTTCACGCAGCAACCCTGTCGCCGCCTTCGCGTACGGACCCTCATGGACCCCACCCCAACGGTCCCGACGGATGGTTCCGCCGGGAACTTTCAGATCACCGCTGCTGGTCCAGCGCACCGAGCCCTCAACGTAGATCTTCTGATTCTTCAGCTCATCGATCTTTGCCTTGAGGACGGCGATGGCCGCTTTCGCCTCCTGGACGTCAGCCCTAAACGGAACCGTCTTGCTGGGCGGAACCGTCTTCACCACGAAGTTGAAGTCCTCCACCTGCTTTTTCGCAGCCGCCGCCCCTGGCGCCGACACTGCCGTCTGCTTGAGCGGCGGCATCTTCGCAAGCGAGGCGAGCAGAGCCTCAATTTCGGCGTCGGTGAGGTTGGTCTGCTGCAACACCCCCCGCAAGATGTCGATATGCCCGTTGTAGGCGGCGGTCGCCTCCTGCACCGACTGCGTTTCGTCGTACCGCTTCTGGGCGGCCTCGGCGGCAGCCTGCGCGGCCCGGCCGACAGCGATCCGGTTTTCGATGGCAGCCCGCGAGTTCCCGGCGACCGTATCTTTGTTCCGTTTGAACGCCTCGCGCACGTCATCGATCGCGTCGATCGCGGACAGGGCGGCCTCGTCGGCGTCCAACTGCACACCGTTGAGGGTTTGCCACGCCCGCGTGTACGACCCCATCGTGGTGAGGGCGTCTTCCATGGTGCCGTTGAGGAGCTTCTGCTTCGCGCCCACCGAGCCGGCGGCCATGTCGGCGTCCTTCAACGCCTGCTCGTAGGCAGGAAACAGTTTGATCAGTTCGTCGGCGTTCATGCCCGACTCGGACAAGATTCGGTTCCACGCCTCGAACGACGCCGTCTTACCTGAGGTTTCCACTAGGCGGGCCAGCGACTCATCGAGGGCTTTCACGTTCTCGGTGCCGCCGGTCCACGACCCGCCCCAGAAGACCTCGTTCAGGTCCCGAGCCCCAGGGATGATCCCCTCAATGGCCCGGCCCAGCTTCGGGAACCACGAGTCACCGGCGGCGCGCACATCTTGGCCCACGTCGCCCAGGCCGTCACCGAAGATTCGGGTGGCCTCACCGGTCACCTTGCCGCTGACCGCGTACTCCTGCAACGCCTTCGTCAGCCGCTCCACATCGGGGGCAGCGGCCCGGAACTGGTCGAACACCACCCCAGCAGCCTGCAACGCGATGAACGCCCCAGCGGCCCGGCCCGCCCACTTCGTGGTCGACTCCAACCCGCGACCGGCCGTCGCACCGGCAGGGCCGAGCCCACCCAGTTTGTCGCTGAACTTCCCCACGGCAACCTGAGCCCGCCCGAACACGGTGACGACCCGGCCGCCCAGCATGGTCAGGGCGGCACCGGCCAGGATGACAGCCTGCACCCCGTCCGGCAGGTGACTGAACAACTCCGCCAGGTCGCCGACGGTCTGCGCGCCCACCTTCAACACGTCGAAGAAGATTTCCACGGCGGCGCGGGTACCCGGATCGGCAAGAGTCTCGCCCAGGGTTTCGCCGAGCACCAGCAACACCTCAACGGTGCCCCTGATGGCGGCGTTGCCGGTAGCGATGATCCCCTCTACCGAGCGCATGTCGTGGGCTTCGTCGTTGAACTCCGCCACCGCGTCGGCCATGTCCCGCAGCAGCGTCGAACCCTGCCGCATTCCGCCGATCCGGCCCACGAGGACGAACACCTCACGGGTCAGGTCGAGCAGCGCGTCAGCCTGCTCGGCGGCGTCGGCGAAGAACGCTTCCAGGTTGCCGTTGCGGGCCGACCGGTCCACCCACGTGTTGAAGTCGTCCACGTACTGCAACAGGCTGTCGCCGAACGCGTCCACGAACGGGGCGCTGCCGGTGAACAGGTGCGCAAGCGCCTGACCTGTGGCGGGGATCCGGGCGTTCACCTTGTCGAAGAAGCGGTCCGACGACGCCAGCGCCGCATCCAGGCCAGTCAGGAACCGCTTGTCCCTGCCCAGCCGGAACACCTGCGTGAACGTGTCGTTCCATGTGTCGCCGAACCGGATGACCTGCCGTCGGGCAAACGGCAACGCCACCTCAGCGGTCTCCCGCAGTTCCGTGTTCAGGCCGGCGAACACCCGATCCTGGGCGAGTTGCTGCAACCCCACCAGTTCCGGCTTCAACCGGGCGATCTCATCCACGAACAGCTTCGCGTTCTTGGACAGCTTGTCGTAGGCGGTGGCAACAGCGGCCCCACCTGATGCCCCACCAGCGGCAGCCGACTCCTGCGCCGCCGCGAGGGCGTCCGTGGCGTCGATGACCGCTTCGGCGGCGTCCTGCTGCCGGCGCAGGGCGGACTGGACCTGCTCGGAGCCCTCAACACCCGCCTTGGCGGCCTCAGCCTGGTCTTGGCGCAGGTCCTTCGCCCGCACCGACACCTCAGTCATCGATTGGACGGCCTCGTCGTATGCCAGCTCGGCGCGGCGCATGTCCTGCTCAGGTACCAGCCCGGGTGATTCGGCGTTGACCTCCCGCAGGTGGTTCAACTCCTGCTGCGCCTCTTCCAAAGACAGCGCCGCTTCGCGCTCATCCAGGGCAACCCGGCCCAAGGCGATGCGCATGTCCCGCAGTTCGCGGGTGGCATCGCGGCGGGCCCGGTTCACATCGAGCTGGGCCAGCCTGGATTCGCGCTGGGCGCGGGCCAAACCGCGTTCGGCGGAAGCGATGGCGCGGGTGTTCGCCGCCCCACCACCGCCACCGCCACCCCCACCACCACCACCGCCGGCCGGCGGGTTGAACACCTCACCGATCGCCGACCCAACCCCGGCACCACCGAGCGCCAAGGTGGCCAGGGACGCGGCGGCACCAGCGGCCAGGCCTGGGATCGCGGCCAAGCTGCCGCCAATGGCGGACAGCACCGGGGGGACACCCTGCAACGCCGCCGTGGCAGCGGTCGCGCCACCAGCGAGGATGAGGAACGCCCGACCGCCGGACGCCACCGAGCCCAGGTTGCCCAGCGACCCGGCGATGCCACGACTCGCCGACGCACCGAGGCGGCGTCCTTCGGCGGCGAACCTGCCGTCGGCGGACCGCATCCGGCCCAAAGCGTCCCGGGTGAGCCCGTCACCGAACGCCCGGCCCGCGTCCTGCCCGGCCGCGGCGAACCGGCCCCGGGCGTTGCGCAGCCTGCCGTCGGCACCGCGCACCAGGCCGTCACCCAAACGGCGGCCGGCGTCGTCGCCGGCCTTACCGAGGGCAGCAACCTCAGCCTGCGTGGCCTTGGCTTCGTCGCGCATCCGGCGAACCTCGTTCGCCCCGTCGCGCATGTTCCGCTTGAACGTGGCCATTTCGGCGACGAACTGCACGGCAATCCGCCGCATGCCGCCACCCCCGCCCGGTCAGATGGCGTTCTTCGGTTTGGGGGAGCCCCGTCGTACCCGCACCACCCGGGGGATCAGGGCGCGTTTGTCGTCGGGGTCTTGCTTGTGCAACCGCATGGCGGTGGTCACTGCACATTCGGCGGGGGTGATGGGCCAGTAAATCCACGACGCCCGGGGGTTGTTGCGGTCGGCGTCCTTCGACTGGCACACCTCGGACGGGCCACCACAGTGGGGGCACACGTCGGCGTCGTACTCGGCGAGGGCGAGCATCCACCCGCGTTGCTGCTCATCCCACGCCGACTCCACCCACTCGGTGGAGCGGATGACCCTGCCAGCGTCGTCGTACTCGTAGTCGGTGACCCGCTCGGCCACCCACCCGTCGAACTCGCGCAGCGTGATGTGCTGCCGTCTCGCGGCACGGACCCGAGCTAGGAGGCCCGGGTCTGCCGTGAGACGGCGAACGAGTTTGGGACGTCAACCTTGCGGATGTTCAACGCGAGGGCAGTGTTCTGCAACTGGGCGAACTGCCATTCGGTGATCCGCTCGTCCAGCAGGTCCGCCCACGTCTCATCGTCCAGGTCATCCGGCGAGTAGGTGGACGCCCGGATCAACGCGACCATGAACGTGTCGACGTTGTAGCCCAGTTGCTGGTCTTCGTCGTTGTCCTTACGCGCTGGGTGCTGCTTGATCAGCTCAGCCCACACCTTGCGGGACAGGGCGCGCATGCGGAACACGATGGTGTCGGCGCGCATCTGGTCCTGCACGGCGGTGATCTGATCACCGATGGCCTGCACGGCACCGCTGCTGTTCAGCCGCTTGTCCTTGCCCGCCGCCGCCTCAGCGTCGGCCAACTGGCGGTGTAGATCTTCCCACTCGGCTTGCAGGTCACCGCGCAGGCAGATGTCGACGGTGCGCTCGGGCAGTCGCGCCGCCTGCAACCGGTCCTTGGTGCTCGGCGGAGGTGGTGCCGCCTTGGTGGTTCTGGTGGTCATGTGGTCAGCCCTTTTCAGATCAGCCCTTGGACACGGTTTGGTGGCGGTGTGGGCTAAGGGCTGAGAAAGCCCACACCGCCAGCTCGGGGGGTTGAGAGGGTCAGGCGACGACGACGGCGTCCTGCACGACCGGGCCGATAATGAACGGCTTCTGCTGCACCGTCAGCACCGAGTTCGCGCTACCTGGCTGCTTACGCCGGTAGCCCATCTTCGCCGGGTACACATCCACGATGTCCCCAACAGCGAACGCCTGGTCGTATGGCACACCAACCCGGGACACGAAGTAGCCGGTAGTCAGGCGGGTGAGCGTCAGGTACAACTCGTTGTCCGCCGGGGAGTCCGGGTTGTGCACGTACGAGATCATCAGCGAATGCTGAATGCGGCCCGGCTGCTCATACGACGCCACCGAACACAGGCGATCGTCGGCGACAGTCTGCTCGTCGGTTTCCGGCGTCCACCCCTCGGCGGTGAGGTAGCAGGACGCGTCGACCACAGACCCGGAGGTCAGTTCACCGACGGTGGGGTGCTCGGGGTCGGCGAGGGCGGGCACCCACAGGACGGCCTGGTGACCATCGGCAGGCACGGACAGAGGTTGACTCACTTCGATTTACTCCTTTGGTGCGTCGGTGTCAGCCGGCGCATCGGCCGGAGTGCTAGTCGTCTTGGTTCGGCGGGTGCGACCGCCATCGGCGGGCGGTGGGCCGCTGGTATGTGGACTGGTCGGGGCGTCGGCATCCTGGCCATAACCGCGAGGGATGAACGCCTCACCGCCGGGCTGCGTCTCCGTCACCACAAACTGCGCTGGGATGGCAGCGCCCCCGCCCTTGCTGGTGAACGGCTTCGGCGGGCGCGGCCGGGCCAGAGCGCCCTCCACATCCGGCCACCGCTGCGGATCGTTGACCGGCTCCACGCCCCGGCGGCGCTTCAACGCACTCGCCTCCACGTCGAACTGGTGCCCCGTTTGGGTGTCCCGCACCCGAATCCACTTCGGCACGACGCCCCCCTACCGGCTCACGACGGCACGGGTGACCGTCGTTGTCGACGACCATGTGATGTGCGCCAGCCGGTCCGACGGATCCCGGTACACCTCCAGCAGCGGAATCTCCCACAACTGGCCGGCAGGAATCGTGAACACCTTGTCGGGGGCGGCCACCCCATACGACGTGTTGCCAGGAACGGCGATCGTCACCGTGATCGGCGCACCAGAACCGTTGAGGACCAGCAGCGAATATCGCCCGCATTGGGCGGTGTCGTTCGCCGCAGCAGCACCCAACGCGAGGTTGACGCCCTCATAGGAGGCGGTACGGACAGGGATCTCAGCCATCGGGGCTCCGTGATGAGTGCAAGGTGAATAGGGCGAACGTGAAGTACGGGGGGCGGCCGTCGGGGGTGCGGGCCTGCTCATCGCGCTGCGGCTGGGGTGGGCCTGCCGCGCCCGGCTCGTAGCTGATGACCGAGCAGCGGCGACCCGGGATAGTCGGCCGGCGACGGTGTAGCAGCGCGGACGCCCGATCCAAAGCGGTGATCGCCTCGCGGGGATCCCGGCCCACCGCCGTGATCTGGGTGGTGGTGGTGACCTCGCCGCCGTACCCGTTGAGGGTGACCGTGGTCCGGGTTGCGGGGGGCGGCCACAGGATCAGGTGCGGGTACTCAAGCGTGTCATCAGCGTCGATGACCTCACCCATGTAGGTGACGTACGGCAACGGCTCCAGCAGGGCTGCCAGCCCCTGCGCGTGCGCCCAGCCGACATCGCTATCAGCCATCAAGCACCTGCCCCGCCAAGGCGGCAGCAGCGGCATAGAACAACGGCTCCACCACATCCGCCGCTGGCCCCATGAACGGGCGCGGCGCCATGCGCGACGTGCCATGTTCGAGGAAATGCGCGTATGAGGCGGTCGGCCCCGTCTCCCCGGTGATCACATCCGAGCCCGGCCCGCCACTGAAGTCCGAAGAGATCGACGACCGCAGGTGCCCGGTGCGCACAGGTGCGCGGGCCTTACCCAACTGCTCCGTTCGGAGAGTGGATGACCGCACCAGGGCGTGCACCTCGCGGCCCAACTTGTTCCCGGCGCCGTCCATGTCGTCAGCTAGGCGGTCGAAGTCGTCCACCAGTGCACCCCCTGTTCAGCGGGTGGTGGGCTGCCTCAACTGGCACACCAGGTCGCGCTGCCACGAGATGGAACTGCCCGACACGGCAGTCACCGTCAACGTGCGGGCCACCAAGTCAGGGTTCGTGGCAGTCGCTGTCACCGTCACCAGGTCATTGATCTGATAGACGACTGCCCCCACCGGCAGGGTGATCCGCACGTCAGCCAACGGGGTGGTGGTGTCCGCGACTACCGGTTGACCTGCTGCGGACAGGTGCTGGTAGCGGCACGGACCCTCGTACAACACGTCCGGCGGCGGGTACGTGTTCTTTCCTGCGGCGTCATCCCACACCGCCTGTTGTGCTGGCCGTTCCACCCGGCATGTCGCGGTGGCTTGCCGGTCGGCGACCGGGCGGTGGTGTGCCTCGAACCGGGGATGAATCAGGTGCGTGTTAGCAAGGGGCACCGGTCACCGCCTGTCACAGATACGAGTCGCCCCACGAAACCGGGGCAGGGAAGGAGTAGCGGGGCAGCAGCGCCTGTGATGGATCAAGCCCATCATCGGAGCGATCCTTCGCAGCCTGTTCCCGTAGAGCCTTCGCCGTCGCGCGCAGTTCGGCGGCGACCGCAGGCCCGTCGGTGCTGAGATCCTGAGTGGTGATCTTCTTCGAGATCAGCAGTTCTGAGCGGGCGATCGTCTCCAACGCCGAAGCGGCAGCCCGCTTCACCCCACTCTCAAGGGTCAGGAACGCCTCGATCTCGGTGTCGGTGAACAGGGGGTCGGCTTCGTTCACGTCGGTGATCAGCAGCCGCACCATGCCGACATTGGTGGTCGGGTCCAACTCGAACGCGCTCTGATCGCCGCCGTCACCTGCGATTCCCGACATTCGGGCTGCCCCCCTTGTCAGGCTCGCCGGTAGGCGATGCGCGGTGTGGGCAGTTGGTGGGTGCTCGACAGGGTGATCGCGCCGAGCGCGCCCGACACGCCGGTCGCGAAGTAGCCGAATCGGCCGGCGGACATGCCGGCCGAGCTGGTGCCGATGTTCAGCGGGCCGGAGGCCAAGCCTGCGGTGTGCACGCGCAGCGTGGGCGCGGTCGTGTTGGTGACCTGCCACACCTGCCCGTACCAGTGCCACCCGGCCGGCAACGTGACCACCGGCGGTGGGTGGGGTGTGGCCTCCACGGCAGCCCCAAACCCGAATCCAGGGGTGGGGCGCTGGGGGAGGTGGTAAGCGCCGGCCGCCCGCGAACTAGTGGTGCGGGCGGCCGGGGCTCACAGTTGGGTTAGGACTGGCGGGACTGCGCGAGCTTGATCAGCTCCGCCTTGTCCTGCTTGGCGAGGTCGTCGTAGTTGCCGCCCTGGGCGACGTGGTACTCCACCCACACGTCCTGGCCGTGCGACGACTTCGGGGCCGACCCGTCCGCAGGCAGCTTCGCCCGCGCGGCGGCACGGCGCGTCTCCAACTCCGGGTCGGCAACCGGTTCGGTGGGGGTGTTGACCGTGCCGTTGTCCGTCTCCGACTTCGGTACGAGTCCGGCGTCGCCGACGGTCACCGGGTCGCCCTTGTCGCCGGTGTCGGTGTCCTCGGCGAGCACGAACGACTCACCCTTGCGCACCACCACGTCGAGGAAACCCTCATCGATGAGGCGCTTTCGGTCGTCGGCGTCCACGGTTTCCGGGTCGAGCAGGCCACCCCGGTACAGGTGGCCTCCCGCCGCGCCGTTGGCGCCCTTCCACAGTGTCAGCGGCGCCTTGCCGCGCAAAAGCTTCTCAGCCATGGACTGACCCCCGATCAGGTTGAGATGATCTTCACGGCGGCACCAGGCTCCTGCACGATCGGCACACCGATCCGCCGGCCCTGGATCTTCCAGCCGTCGTTCTCGTCCAGCCGGATCCGCTTCGACTGGACACCGTCGGCGCTGCCGAGGTAGCCGCCGCCCTGGTCTTCCCAGCCGATGGAGCCGAGCTGCCGGGAGTCGATCAGCATGACGTCCACACCGGCCGGCATGTTGGTGGTCTTCCAGATGTTCAGGCCGGCGATGCGGGCGAGACGCCCGGTGAGCAGCAGCGAGTCGTTGGACTCACGCGGCGCACGCTCGATGATCTTCGCAGAGGCGATGAGTCGAGCCCACCGCGTCGGGGTGGCAAGAACAGTGTCCACCTCGTAGCCCTGGTTCAGGGAATCCACGACGGCCGCGCCGAGGGTGATGTCAGCGAACGGGTCCGCGTTGGTGGTGTTCCATGCCGCCGTGGCGGTGCTGGTCTGCGTGACCGCCGACGCGACCGCCGACAGGATCAGGCTGTCGAAACCGAACGCGATCCGGTTCGCCAGCTTGATCATCTTGCGGTTGACGATGTCGACCCGGTTGCGGGCCACCAGCTTGTCGGAGATCAGAGTCGACAGACCCCAGTTCTCCGCAGCCGCCATCTGGCTCACCGCCGACGGCTCCGCCGACAGCGGGTACTCCATCAGGTCATCGATGCGCTCCGCGAGGGACGCAGCCATGATGGCCTCGGACACCTCGTAGTTGACCGCACCCGTACCCGTCAGGTCCACCGACCCGGTCAGGATCTTGTCACCCACCAGACGCATCTGCGCGAGAGTGCGCAGCGCCCGCTGGATCAGCACCGGCGAGTTGACCAGCCGGTTGACGGTGATGTTGTCGCCGGACACCGTGGGGGCGGCCGGCGCGTAAACGTTAGGCATCTGTCAGGGCTCCTATCGGGCCAGCTTGACGGCGATGACGTCACCGTCGGCCGCCGCCGCTTCGAGGGCGATACCGACCAGCCGGTCGTAGGCATCCGAGCCTGCGGTGAGGGTGGCGATCTTCCCGGCAGCCGCGCACTTCACGCGGTCACCGACGGCGATGGCAGCCGACGCGATGAGGCGCTGCACGCCATCGGCGTAGGCGCCCACCGTCTGACCGGACACGGCGTCGTGGGACGCCACACCCAGCCAGGTGGTGGAGTCGGCGACGGCCACGGCACCGGCGACGGTGATCATCTGACCGGCGGTAATCGTGGCGGTGGCGGTGCGGGTGATGGCCTGGCCGGGCTTGAACTTGGGCAGGTAGTCGTTAGCCACGGGTCAGCTCCTTCACGTCCACACCCAGCTGCTGAGCCCAGGCGTTCGCGGCGGTCTCGTTGATGCCGAGTTCATCGGCCTCCGGCTCACCCGGTCCGGCGGTGCCAGCGGCCACGACGGGAACGATCAGGCCGGGCTCCAGCGCCGACAGGGTCGCCTTGGTGCCCTCCGGGTCGGCTTCCCACGCCTTCACCCAGTGGTCCTTGCGGGCCGGGGCGAACTTGCCGTCGTTCATGGCGGCGGCGATGACGGCGTCGCGGTCAGCGACACGCTGCCGCTCGTGTGCGGCGGCGCCGAGGGTGGCGTTGCGGCGTAGCTCAGCCAGCGCCTCACGGTCGATGGTGACGACACCGTCCGGCAGGGCCGGGCCGGTGGACGCGGCGACCGGGGTCGGCTCGGCGGGCGTCTCCGGTTCGGTGACCGCCTCCGTGGTGGTGTCGGTGGTGGGTTCGGTCGGCTGCCCGCCGATGGCGGCGAGGACAGCGGCGGAAACCGTCGCCTCATCCGCGTCGTCGGGCAGGCCGAGCCGGGAGCGGACATCGCTCAGGGTGGACACAGGGTCCTCCTTCGGTTCGGTTTTGGGCTCCGGCTCGGCGGCCGGGAGTTCGGGGTCCGCCAGCGGTTCGGCGGGTACGGGCTCGGCCGGCGGTGCGGTCGGCTCGGGGGTGGTGGCGGCGGGTTGCTGGCCGGGCCGCGACTCGGCGCGGGACGCGTAGACAATGGGCTGGCCTGCGGATGCGGCGACCTGTTCGGGCTTGTCCACGTAGCGGACGAGCACCTTGACCGGCTCACCGAACGTGAACGTGTCCTCGCCGGTCACATCGACTGGGACACGCAGGCGCTGGCCGGACTCGTCGTCGACCACGATCAGTTGCAGCGGGTCCAGGTGCACTTCGGTGATCCAGTGCGACCAGGGCGCCTTGTCGTAGTAGTCGCGGCGCACGTCCTCCACGGACACGCTCGCGGCGACTTTCGCCGGGCGCGGGTTCGGCATGATGCTCCTTCCATTAGCCACCGCGGCGGCGACTGGTTGACCGAGCGGGAAGTCGGTGGCCTGTCCGGCGAACGCGACGCGCAGCCGGTCGAAGGTGACGGGCCCAACCCGGTCCACAAGGTCGGTGAGGGCGGTCGGGTCGTCGGTGTAGGCCAAGGTGATGTGCGGCTGCCACGGCTGGTGCTGCTCCGGCACAGGCCCGGCGACATTGGTGGCGGTCTGGTCGTGCAGGTCGGTGAGCCCGTCACCGGACAGGGCGAGCACCACGCACGTGTCGCGGTCGGGGTTGCCAGGGTTGAACAGCGACAACCCGAACCCGTCAACGGTCAGCGGCGCCACCTGGGCGGCGAGGCTCGCCAGCGCGTCCCGTGCCGCCTGCTGCTGGGTGTCGTCCCAGTCGGCTGCCTCGCCGAGGAACAGGAGGGTGGTGTGTAGTTGCTCGGCCGGTTCGCCGCCGTCCACGACCAGCCGGGCGATATCCGCTTCGGATGGGACCAGGGCCACCATCGCCCCGGTGTGCACAGGCGTAGAAAGGGTGACGGTCACCTGCGTGCCGGTGGGGGTGCTGCCGTCGGCGAGTTCCACCCCGTACACGGCGGCGAGGTCTTGTAGTGACGGGAGGGTGCCGACACCGGGCCGGTCCACCCCGAGCAGCGCCACGGCGTGGACTACGAACGGGTGGTTGTGGCCCAACTGGCAGCGGTAGTCGAACTCGCCCTCAATGGACCGGTCCGGGTAGGCGGAGGTGAGTACCGAGTTGCCGTTGGCGTCGGCGGTCGCCAACCAGGCGGGCATGCCCACAAAGTCGCCGACCAGTGAACCGCCGTCGTCGTCCAGGGCCAGGTTGTCGACCCAGCCGATCGCCGGATCCCCGGCGCCGTGGTTGCCGTCGTGCCCGAACTTGAGCACCGGGCGTCGCACGGCGGGGCAGTCGAACGCACCCACTGCTGAGGCGAGGTCGTCGGGGGTGAACGTCACCGGCCCGGACTTGGCGTTCCACGACCCGGTGTGCACCAACTCCACCCGGTTGATCCGGGCCAACGCGGGTGGGGCAGGAATGGTCAGCGGCAAGGCACCCACCCCTTCCCGGTCATCCGGCGACGATGGGCAGTAGCGGTGCGATAAGGCCGCGGCAGCGGTGTCCGCCCGCGCAGTCCTTGAACCGCAACCCGGTGGGGTAGTCGGCGAGGGCGGCGGTGAGGGTGTCGTATTCGGTGCCGGTCACATCCCCGCAGGGCTGGCACCGGTTGCCGTCGTCCAACACTTCGTTGGCCACGAACCGGGTGCCCACGGGTGCCTGTTCGAGAACAGCCCGGCGGGCTTCGGCCTGCGCTGAGGTGACCGCGGCGGCCAGGTTCCCGGCGACCAGCCCGGACGTTTTCGCCTCGGACAGGTCCGTGAGGTGATCCCGCACCGCCTGTTCCACCGCCGACGCTGGGGTGTCGGGTCCGGTGTTCGCCATGGCGACCCGTCCGGCACCGGATGCGTACCCGGCGGTGATCAGACCGACGGTGGCTTCGGCGATCTGCTCAATGCGGGTGGTGTGCTCATCCCCAAGCGCCGTGCTGGCGGTGATACCGAGGGCGGCCAGTTCGGCTGTCGCCCCGGTGGCCGCAGCCGTCGCGGCGCCGGACAGGGTGGCGATGATTGCCGCCGTTAAACCGGCAGTCACCGCAGGTGGAACCACCAAAGAGCCGAACCCAACGAGCATCCCGGCGGACACCTCGGCTGAGGTTGCCGCAGCCAATGCGTCCACCAGCGGCGGCGATTCCTGCTCCCACCGGGCGGACAGGTCCGTGACCGCCTGGGCGTGCTGGTCGGCGAGATACTGGTAGCCGGAAGGCTCGACAGGCGCTGCCGCCGCCACAGGGCGTGGACGGCGCGCGCCCGCCGCAACAGGGCGCGGCACTGGTTCGGGGGTGGCCTGCCGCTCCGGTAGCCGCCACTCGCGGCGAATGTGCGCCTCCAACGCTGGGTCCGCCGACAGTGCGCCGGAGCGCAGCAGCAAATCCAACGCCTCAGCGGTGATCTCCCGCCGGTCCCCGATCCCCGACACCGTCACTGCGGGGACGGGTTCGTCTTCGCCAAAGTTCCAGCCCACGACGCGGGCTGCGGCCTGACGGGTGATGGTGTCAGCGACGGTTTCCGCCACCGACGTGATACCCATCATCAGCACGTCCACGAACGCCTCCGCGAGCGCCCGCGAACCAGACTCGGAGGTGCCCAAGTCGAGGTGGTTCATCAGCGACATGCGGGACATTTGCTGGTCGAGGTAACGGATGAACCCCAACGTGTCAGGGGTCGACCCGGTCATTCCCACCAACTCGAAGGTGAACCCGGGCGGGACAGCGGCACCGCCCTGATCCCCAACCCGCGCCGACGTGGCCAGGCCGAGAGCGGCGGTCATCTGCCCCTCGGTGGGGCTGGTACCCGGGAGGGCTTTCACCGTTGGAACGCCCATGCCGAAACGCCGCGACGATGTGGCCAGCACCCGCTGGAGTTCCCGCTTCAACAGCCACGGCCCGTATGCGGGGCGCAGCAGCGACGTGCCCTGCCACGAGTTGCCTTCGCGCTCGTGGCAGTACCACACCATCCGGTCCGCTTTGATCTGTGGCACATCCAACCGGCCCGGTATGTCCTGGGTGACGCCCTGGAACGCGCCCGAGCGTTCGTCGGCGTAGATGGCGGTGATCGTGTGCGCCGGGCGTTCCGCCAGCATCGACAGCCGAGCGAGCCCGTTGCGCATCTCCGCCAGGATTTCGAACCCCGAGTGCCCGTAGGTCAGGCACGCCAACGCCGCCCGTAGGTGCTCCGCCCACGACACGCCCCGCACCCGGGCGGCACGCGGCTTGTCATCCCCGGCCACCGGCAACCCAAGGTCGTCGGCTACAAGCTGCGCCACCTCCGGGCGGCACCCGGCAGGGTTCACCGACCACGACGCCCGGCGGATCTGCAACGTGTACCCGGCGAGGATCGCCGCCAACTGCGGGTCGCGGCGCATCTGCGCGTACGTCTCCACCGACAGCGGGTACACCAGCGCGGGCACCTGCTCCAGCGCCTCACCCAGCCACGCGTCATACGTGCCATCGGAAACGCTGCCGTGCAGGCGGGTAGGGAGGGCCATCACGACCACCCCCGGCGACTACATCGGCTCGTTCATCAGGTCGATGGGTCGCTCAGCGGTACGCGATTCGGGGCGGGGTTGCCGTTTCGGGGCTGGCGGCGCCCACCTAGTGATCGCCACCCGCACGGCGAGGCTGCCCACGTCAACCATGTCGTCGTGGGCTGCCGCCGGGAACGACGCGTGCTCGGCAACAAACGCGTCCAGCCAGTGCCGGCCGCTGGGCAGCCACACCCTGCCCTGCCCAGCCCACGCCGAGTAGGGGAGAGCCCGGGAGAACTTGTCCGCCTCGGCCTGCACGGCGGTGATCGGCACCCCAGCACCGACCGCCTCACGCACAAGAGTTGTCCCGTACTGCGAGCCCTCCACGAACAAGCTGTCCAGCTTCCACCGCTCAACCAGCGGCCGGGCATGCGTGAAGTGCTGCTCGTCGCCGATCTTCGCCCGCACCAAATCCAGCAGAACGAGATCACCGGCAGTGGTACGCGCCCACGCGGCAATCACCGTGTAGTCGGCGGACGTGCGCGTCGAGTTGGCGAGGTCAATGGTGGCGAACCGCCAACAGTCGGCGAGGTCAACGCCTCGGTCGCCGAGCTGAATGCGCTCACCTGAGGCGACCGGTAGCGCCGTCGACCAGTACCGCCACCAGATCCGCTTGAACAAGCCGCCCTCGGCAGGTGCCGGCCGCTGCTGAAACAGTGCCGCCCAGACGTAAGGGCCCGAATCCCGCTTGCGTTCCTCCCAGTCCGCTCGGGTTCGACCCCGTGCGGAAATCATGTACTCGCCCTCTTTCCGGCCCAGCGGGTCCGTTGCCTCGTCCTCGCACTGGGCCGGAATCGAAATGACCCGCCACTTACCACCCTTGGCGCGGTCCCCTTCGGTAGCGAGCAGGCGACCCGCCAGATCATCTTCGTGCCAGCGGGTCTGGATCAAGACCGTCTTGGTGTTGGGGCCCATGCGCGGAATGGCGACGCCCTGCCAGAACCTGTGCGCCCGGTCGCGATACTTGATGGACTGGGCTTGCTCAAGGTTGGAGATCGGATCATCAAGGCAGAGCAGATCGACCGGGCGGCCAGTCAATGAGCCGCCGATCGATACGGCATAGACCCCGCCGCGGCGGCCGTCGACGTTCCAGCGCCCCATGGCCTTCGAGTCGGTACGGAGCCGCAACCCGAGGTCAACGGTGTCCTCGTCCCCGTTGAACGTCTCCACGTCACGTTTGATCGCCGCACCCCACGCGCGGGCCAGCTCGGCATCGTGGCTGACGATGGCGATCCGCAGATCCGGGTTGTTGACCAACGCCCACAGCGGAAACCAGTGCGACGCGCGTTCACTCTTGCCCTCTTGCGGTGCCATAAAGATGGCCAGCCGCTGCTGGCCCGGCCCGTCCGCCAGCGCAACAAGCGCCTCGTCGATCAGGTCCAACGCAGGCGTTTGCACGGTGCGCCCGTCCAGGTCGAGCGCCATGGCACCCGGCGTTTCCCACCGCCGGACCGGCTTCTCAAACAACCGGGCGGCCGACTCCCACGGCGACACGGGGGCGATCATCACCGCGCCACCCCCGTCAGGACACCGCCCGCAAATGCCGGGGAACAACCTCAGACACCAACGCCGACTGCTCAGCCGTCAGGTTCAGGTCACCGAGGATCCGCCGGATCACATCCGCCAACAGGGCACCCTGAGATTCGGCCAGGCGCACCCGCCGTTCCTCAATGCCGGCAGCGATGGCGGCCTTGCACACATCCAGCAGGTGTTTGCGTTCCCGCTGGTACAGGTCGAGCAGGACGGGGGGTGCGGCGGCCTCGGTGGTGTCAACGCCGGGGAACTCCCCGCCCTCTTTGTCGACCACCGACCGGATACCCCACGACAGGGCTGCGGCTTCCATCTCCTGCACACGGGCCCGCAACCACGTGACGTGCCCTGCGGTCCACTTCACTTCGTCGAGCAGTGCATCGGTGGGTGACACGTCGAGTTGGAGGCCGTACGTCTGAACGGCTGCTTCCAACTTCACCTCAGCTAGCCGGCGGTCGGCGGCGGCGCGAACCTGCTTGGCTTTGCCGCCGTGCTTGATGCACACCTTGCCGCCACGAATCGGCCAGGCGGTGCACTGTTTTCCGGTGCTTTTCGCGTGGCCGTTGCACTTGGTGGGGTCGTGGGGTGTGTTGCAGCTTGGGCAGGTCATGGGGTTGGTCATGGCCCGCCCCCACTTCCGTGCTGGTTTCCGGTGGCCCCGGGTGGCGTGCTGGGGATGACGCGCACCCGGGGCCGGTCTACCGGGGGTCAGCGGAAGGTGTCAGTGCCCGGCTCGGTGGGCTCGGTCGGCTCCTCCGGGGTGGTCGGCTCGTGGCCGTCGTCGGCGCGCTCGGCGTCGTCCTTCATCTGGGTGAAGCCGGCGGTGAGCTGGTCGACGTCTGGGCGGGCGGCGTCTTCGGCCCGTGCCGCCTGCCACGCGCCGAGGTGGTCGACGATGACGGTGTAGATGCTGATGAACACCAGCCAGGTGATTGATTCGCGCCACCAGACGACGGTGGGGATGACCAGTAGCGCCCACAGGGCGGCGCCGATGGCGTGGGCGCGACGGAGGCGGGCGGTGTTGGTGCGGGGTTTCCGGTCGGCCATGTCGCCTCCGGAAATGCCGAACGCCCGCCGGAACCGGTTGGGTTCGCAGGCGGGCGTGGCGGTAAGTCGAAGCTGAACGAAGAGAGACTTCGGTCAGTGGCGCGAGCGTAACTCTTTCGCGTCGATCTTTGCAACAGTGTCGCGTGGTCGGGCGTGTTGCAGATTCCGCAGGTCGGCAACCTTGTACCGCCAACCACTGTCGGTGTCGTGGCCGTTGAGCCTGCCGGCGAGGCGCAGCCGGCGGATGTTGGCGGTGGATGTGCACAGGAAGTCGGCAGCGTCGGCGGGGTCTAGTAGGTCGTCGTCGTGGGCGGTGACAACTTTGGGCACCACCCACGTTTCGCCGAACTGGTGGGCGGTGGTGTCGGCTTGGTCGCAGGCGTCTTCGTCGAGGGCTCGTAGGCGAGCCCGGTACATCTGGGCGACTTTGCGGGCACGGACGAGCGGGTTGTCTCCGGGGTGGGGCCAGCGGTTGCGGCCGGGTTGTTTGTCGAGGTCGGGGTTCACGCCGCCACCTGGGCACGGATGGGCCAGACGAGTTGGGTGACGTACTGCTGGTAGTCGGTGTGCGGCCAGGCGGTGTGGCAGTTGTTGCAGTACACGTCGCAGGGGTCGTCGGGCTCGCGCGGGTCGTCGCGGTGCAGTTCGTCCAACCCGCAGCCGGAGCAGGTGCCGGGTAGGTGGGTGGTGCGGTGGGTGCGCCCGAGCATGCCTCGGGCGCGCTGGTGGAGGTGTTGCAGGTGGTGGATGGCTTCCCAGCCGGCCATGTCGGTGACGGGGTCTTCGCAGCCGGTGGGGTACACATCGGTTGCGCCCAGGTTGGCGAGTTGCCGTAGGCGGGGGAGTAGGACGCGGATGGCGTCGTCGAGTTGGGCACCGGGCCGCCGGGGTTGGGTGTTGCGGGCGGACAGCCGGGCGTGGTCGCGGATGACGTCTTCCCATGTGGTGGCGACGTGCACGATCTCAGCTTGTAGCGCTTCGGCGCCGCCGTTCAACGGCATGGGTGGGGCGGCTTTGCCGCTGGGCTGCATGTTGAGTGCCTGCGACAGGGACGGTGCTTGGAGTTGCTCCAAGTCCACGTAGTCGTAGACAAGGTTGCTGACGTCGCGTTCAGCAGCGGTCAGGCAGTCGTCGCAGAGGGGGCTTGTGGTGACGGGCGCGGCGGCCGGCGGTTTGGCTAGCCGGTCGTAGGCGCGGCAGCGGGTGTCGGAGACGCAGTGCCGTCCGCTGGTGGTCAGGTCGTCGTGCATGTGCTGGTCTCCGATCGGCGCGGTTACGCTGGCGGGGACCTCGTGGGAGTTGGGGGCGGCGGGAATGGCGGCGGTCGGATGGCAGTCCGGCCGCTGCTGCCGTTAGCGGGGCGGTAGCCCTGCCCTGATGAAGGTGGCGTGACTGTTGGCGTCGAGTTGGGTGCGCAGCCAGGTCGCCAGTGACGCACTGTCACCGTCGTTGCCGTCGGTGGGGGTGTCAGGCCCGCGATTGGAGATCATCAGGCATTCCCGCCTTCCGAAACGGTCACACTGCGTACACCGTCAGATTGGCTGCCGCGCTGCATCGGCAACACCGGATCGTCGTCCCACTCCGCGTCGCACACATCCGCCGCTTCCCGCTCGTGACTGTCGCACAAGTCCAAGGCGTCACCCGTGCGCCGGTACTGGCCGAACAGCATTCCACCCCGGAGCACCCGCCACCGAACGTGCGGCGGCAGTGAACAGTCGGAGGCGGCGCACAGGCGGGGCCGGTACCGGTGGTCGATGACGATGCGCGGCGGCGGTCCGACTGGTGTGGTGTTGTCGTGCGGTGTGGTCATTGGCCCCCCGACCTTTGTGTCCCCGGATTCATCTTGCCTGATCACCGGCACCACCTGCCGACCTGCCGTGCCCGTAGCCGCCGCCGGTACAACCGCCTGTGCTGGGCGACGATCTCGGCGTGCCGCCACCGGGCCGCCTCATCCCGCTCAACCACCGGTCAACCCCCGTCGCTGTTGTGCCGTTCGTACGGCTTCGTGTTCGTCGTCGGTGCGCTGCCGGCACACCACGTTGCCCGGCGACCCGATCACGGGGCGGGCGAGCAGGTCGAGCAGGGTTGGCCCATTCTGCCCGTCGGCACGTGGCCGGGGAATGGACGGCGCGGTGACGCCGTGCTCACGTGCGCAGCCCGAGCCGAGCCCTTTCACCAGCGGCCCTTTGGGCACGGGACGGCCGCAAGACTGGCAGTGGCGGGGCTCGGGGATATCGAGCGGCAGCGGCAGGGTCATTGACCTGGCGTTGTTTCAGAGGTTTGGGCGGGCAGGAGTCGGCCAGCCTCAGCCAGCCGGTCTCGTTCGTCCTGTCGGATTAGCTCTGCCATCGCGTCGTACGCCGCGCGGGCGTAGGTGCTCTCTGGCCGCATGTCAATGCGGGCGAAGTGATCTAGGGCGGCGCTGACCGCACGTTCGCGGAAGCGCACGGCTCGGGCGAAGGCGGCCATGTCCGGCTTACGCGGCAGGGCGGGGTCGGGGGTGGTGGTGTCCGGCATGGGGTCGTTGTCCTCCTCGTTGGTGCCGCTCAACACGGCTGGTTCCTCTGGTTTGGGATCTTGCGCGGTTGCTGGCCGCGCCCGTTGTGCTGAAACCCGGCCTTACGCAGGTCACGCCGCAACGCGTTCAGACTGTTCGTGTCGGATGCGCTCGACGGGGTGGTGGTGATCAGCAGCCCGCGCGGGTTCCAAATCTTCCAATGGCCGGACTTGCCCATTTCGACCCGCCACCGGGCGCGGCGTAGGGCTTTGAACAGGCGCAGGCGGGCCGACCCGTCCCGGCTACTCACCGGCGGCCAGCATCACGATCAGCACCAGAACGGCCACGAGCGTGAACAGCCCAAGCCACTCCCACGGAACGGGCTTCTGCGGGCGCGGCGTCGTGATGAACCCTGTGGCCACCGGCACGCCCATGTTCTGCCGCGCCAACCACTGGTTGTGTACGTCGGCGATGTGCTCGGCCAGCTCGCGGGTCATCACCAGGTCGGCGGCCATCCTGCCCCCGTCGAGCGGGCCGAGGCCGTTGATGCTGACCGCCCACCCGCCAATGTCGTCGTTGAGGACAGCCGTCCATCGGGCGTTGACCGCTTCGGCGTTGTACGCGGCTTCGGCGGCCCGCGCCCGCAGGCCGTCGATGCTGTCGGGTGCTTCTGCCCGGTCGGCGTTCGCCACGGACTCGGCCAGCATCGCTGTCAGGGACGCTGCCAGCTCAGGGCTGTTCGGCCGGTACGTGGCGCACTGCCCATTCACGTGATCGGGTTCGCCCTGCCCGCAGAAGAAGCAGGGGGTGTCAGCCACCGTCGCCCTCCCCGACGTCAGTAGCGACCTGGGCAGGCTTAGCAACTCGGCTCGGCCGCCGCATGTACGCCCCCCACTCGGTGACCCCAGAACGGTGCCAGCCAGCATGACCGGCAAGCAACTCGCATACGATCGGGGTGGCGTCCCCGAATGCCTGGATCGGGTTAGGCATTTGATGCCCGCAGCGTCCGGTGACCGCAGCTCGCGGCTGCCAGCCTGCGGCAGTCAGGGCGTCGAGCACCCCTTTGGCAGCACCCTCGTACTGCCACGTCTTCTGCTCGACCTCCCACGACCCCGACGAGTCGTCGAAGAAGGCGCTCACCATGCCGGCCTCGCGAAGAACTTCGGCGACCTTCTGCACGTCGGTGTCGGTGTACGGCTGCCCGGTCACGACGGGAACTCCCTGACTGCCGCCGAGGTGGCAAGCACCGTCTCGCAGGGCCACAGCTTGTCGCAGGCACACCACACGTTGCCCTCAGTGGCCGGGTCGCCGATCGGGTAGTGGACGCGGTGAATGGCGGCCTGAACCTCGGCGAGGTCGGCGGCGGCCAGCAACTGCGCCGCATAGACACGGGTGTTGTCGGGGTCGCTCTGCCCCTCGGAGCGGTGAACCCAACGGCCTCGAACGTGCGGGCCGACGAGTCGACTCTCGTCGTGCTGGATCTTTGGCACGGTCCAGGCGTTGAGTGCGGGGATGGCAGCCAGGAGAATCATGGCCAGGTAGTCCTGCTCGAATCCCGTGGGGAGGAGCCGGCCGGTTTCAGGGTGCCGAATAGCATCCCATCCGGCTTGGATGGCCTTGCGGGCGTTGTCGTCGCCGACCAGGGCGGCGAGCTGCTGCGCGGGCGTAGTCGTGTCGGTCATGGGTGCCTCCTCAGGCGTCGATCAGGGGTTGGGGTCGGTTCGGGTACAGCAGGTCGACCAGCCTCGCCGGGCTGGGCATCGACGTGGTTCGGGGTGATGCCGCAGGTCATGCCGCGCTCGTCACGCAACCACACCGCGCCCGCGTTCAGCTTGTCCTGCACCCAACCGTGGACGTCGTCGGGAATGTCCTGCGGACGGTGGCCGGTCACCATCACCGTCGGCCACGCCGGGGCTGCCACGTCAGTCCTCCGCCTGCGCGGTGAGGGCGGCGATCCGCTCCTCAAGCCCGGCGATCTTCTCAGCCGGAGTCAGACCGGCGCAGCGCTGCACCGTCAACGCGTACCGCTCGCCCCCAGGATGCGTCAGCGTGAACGTGACGTAGTTCGCTGCCCCCTCCGTCTGGGTCAGCAGGTTGGCCATCCACTGCGTCATCACCTTCACCCCGTCCTCCGTGCTGGTGGTGGAGTCGAACGCGAAGGCGAACAGGTCACCCACCTCGTCCCGACCCAAAGCGACCTCACCGGGCGCACCGGCGGCTAGGCCGCGTCGGCGTCGCCCCTTCTTCGCGGGCTGCGGGGCGTCCGGGTCGTAGATGATGGCCATGCCGCCGTCGTAGCTGCTCGACAGCGACAGGGTGTGCTCCGGGTAGCAGCCAGCCATCCCGCGCATCGCCGCAAGGGCGGCGTCGAGGGTCCTTCCGGGCAGGATGGTCGCCACGATTTGCTTGGTCATCGGCTTGCCTCCATTCGGTACAGGTCGAAGGCGCTCACGCAGCGGCCCCCATCCAGGCGGCGCAGCCCGCACAGCGCGGCAACCCAAACCGGTCACAGTCACCGGTCGCGTCCTTGCAGGTAAGGCACACATCGGACACGCCGTCCGGTCCGAGGAACACGGCGTGTTCCTGAGCCGTCCACGCAAACGCGAACGCCAAGCTGTACCGGTCCGGCATTTGCAGGTACGGGGACCGCCACGGCGACGAGGCGGTGCAGTACAACGGCCTCCACCCGTACGCCATCAGGTACGCCACCCGCTGTGCACGATCCACATGCCGGGCCATCCGGTTCGGCGGAATGCCGGCAGCAAGCCGGTCGGCGATGATGCGTGCGGCGTCGGCCGCACGGTCCGCCTCCACCAACCGATCGCAGGTGACCCGCTCAGCCAAGGCAACCCGGGTTGGGTGCGCGGCAACACTCCGACCATCGGCGAGGCACGACCGGCGGGGGTCAGCCGAACAGGCCGGGCAGTGAACGCCGAGCGGGCCGACCGCGGACAGGACTGTGAGGTAGGCGGTGCGGGTCGCGGCGACGTAGTCACCGGCTCTGGTCAGCGTTCCAGTCGTCATGCGGCAGCCCTCCGGCTCAGGTAGACACTGTTGGTCGCGAACACCAGCACCGGGCCGACCTGCCCCACATGCTGCGCAGCGGACTCGCGGTGCAGCTCGCACACGTACCGGGTCATCCCGTCACCGGGGGTGCCCGTGGTCACCTCCCACCGAGCAGGAACGCCGGTGGCAAGACCGCAGTAGTCGCAGCTCATGCGGCCAGCCCGTCCGTGCCGTGGCGCTGACCCGACCACCACACCCAGCCCGTGAACCAGGTGTGCCCAGACGGGCAGACGTAGTCGGCGACCACGCCCGTCCCGCGCTCGTTCTCCCGCACCATCAGCGGGGGAAGTGGCGTCCGATTGAAACGGCAGCGAGGGCAACAGTCGGAGTACGGCGGGCGGTCATCGGCGTCAGTCATTACGGCTCGCCCCCTCAGACAATCGCGGTCGAAACGAAACGGGACAGGTGCAACTGGGCGGCGACGGTGATCGTGTCCTGCCGTCCGTGGCGGTTCTTGGCGATGATTAGGTCGCACTCGCCAGCCTTTGGGGAATCCGGATTGTCGGCGTCTTCCCGGTGCAGCAAGATCACCTGGTCCCCGTCCTGCTCAAGCGACCCCGATTCACGAAGGTCCCCAAGCTGCGGCTTCTTGTCCGCGCGCTGCTCCGGGCCACGGTTCAACTGGCAGGCGGCAATCACCGGGGCACCGATCTCCTTCGCGAACAACTTCAACCCGCGCGACAACTCCGACACCTGCTGCTCGCGGCTCTGCCGGGGGTTCGCCGGGGGCATCAACTGGAGGTAGTCGACCAGCACCAAATCCACGCCGCCGTGCTCCTCAGCGATGCGCTTCGTCGTCGCCCGAATGTGCGCCAACCCGGCTTTCGGTGAGGGGTCAATGTGTAGCGGTGCCGCGTCCGTGTCGCCGACGTAGCGACCCAACTTCGTCCAGTCCTCATCGGTGAGCTGCTTCGCCAGGCGGATCCGGGTCAATGGCACGCTCGTCCCGGCGGAGAACATGCGGGTCACGACCTCGGGCTCCGACATTTCGAGGGAGAAGAACACCACCCGCTTGCCCAACTTGAACGAGGCGTGCTGCGCCACGTTCAACAACAGCACCGACTTGCCGACCCGAGGGCGTGCCGCCACCAACGTCAACTGGCCTGGCCGGAGCCCTTCCAGCACCTCATCCACGTCGTGCAGCCCGGTGGGGATACCAACCGGCTCGTCGGGTGCGTCGGCGATCTCGCCCATGTCGGTGAGAGTCCGAGCGGCGGCGTCTTGCCACAACGCGTCCGTCCGGTTCACCGTCGACACGGTCAGCTCAGCCAGCCACGACCGTGCCTGGTCGAGGATCGCGTCGGCTTCCTCATGGTGGGCGGTCTGCGCGACGCGGGCGATCCGCAAACCCTCCCGCTCCAAGAACCGCAGGGCGGCGAACTGGGCGACCTTCCGAGCAAAGTGCCCAGCCTGAGCGTCGATCGGCGCCAACGCCATGCACTCGTGCAGGTAGGTGGCACCACCCACCTTGTTCAGGTCCCCGGTGCCGAGCAGGTGGGCGGCGAGGGTGATCGGGTCGGTGGGCTCCTGCCGGTCCCGCAACTCCAACAACGCCCGGTAGATGGTGGCGTGCTGCTGCCGGTAGAACACGTCCCCCTTGCCCAACAGTGGTTCCACGTCGGCGAACGGCCGCTGCGACTGCATGAGGCAGCCCAACACCACCTGCTCAGCTTCCAAGCTGAACTGCTGCTGCCGGATGTCGTCGCTCACCGGTTGAACCGCCGGTCCGCGCCGCCCATCTCCACCCGAGTGGCGTCCGCCAACCGGGACAACGCCCGCTCACCGATCGCCGCTTCGAGGGTGTCAGGGTCAAGGTTGGTGGTGTACAGGGTTGCCATGCGCCGCGACCACCGGTGATCGATGAGCCGGGTGATGTGCTCGTTGGTGAACTCCGACGCCTTCCCGGCCGCCAGGTCATCCACGATCAGGAACTCCACCTCCATGTACGGCTCCACCGCGTAGGCGTGGGAACCGTCCGGCTTGATGCGGGCGGCAGCGTTCAGGTCGGGGTGGGTGACGGTCAGCCACCGGAAGTCCCGGTTGGCGCGAGCGGCCACCCCAGCGAGGTACCGCAGCACCCCGAACGACTGGTGGGTCTTGCCGGTGCCGGTGTTGCCCGACAGGAACAGGGAGGGGAACGCCGCCGGGTCGGCAAGGTGCTTCGTCAGCCACGCTCGCACCTCGGCGTGGTCGGGCTGAGCGTCCTGGAACATGGCGGGAATGTCGGCGGCCAACTTCGCCGCGTAGTGCTCCAACCGCCACGCGATCGGGTCGAACGGCGGATCCTCCGGAACCGGGGCGGACAAGTCGATGCCGCGTCGGGCAAGAAGCTCCCGCACGTCCGGGCTACTGCTGCTGTGCATGGGCGGCTCGTCTCCTCTCCCAGGCGGCGGTGTGGCTGCCGGGTTCGCTGGTGTTGACCCTCTTGGCGGTAAACCCACCCTGCTCGCTGCCGCGATACAGCTGCATGTTCAAGTCCTTCCAGCCCTGACGGCCCATCTCCCGGGCTGCGTTCAGAAGCTGCTCCTGCGGCACCGAGCCATCGGCGATGAGCTTTTTTGCCTGGGCGCCGACTTGCTTGGTGATGTCGGGAGGGACCGTGCGGTTCTTCTCCTTGGCACCTTCATGGAAGGCCGCCACGACGTGTCCGGCGTGAAATGCTTCCTCGCCCTGCTGTCCCCGCCGCCCCTGCTCGTTGCGGGTGGCTGACCGATTTCCGGACGGGGCGGCGGCAGCCGCCGGTGCTCCCTCTTCCGAAGGAAGAGGTATCTCTTCTCCTCTCCTCTCCTCTGCCATAGGTTTGCCATCGTTTTGCCATAGGTCTTGCTGACCATTTGCCATGGCACTTGCTATGGCACTTGCCTTGGCACTTGCCATCGGCTTGCTGCCGGGGGGCCGCGCGGACGGCTTGGTCTTCGGCTTCGCCCACCGGCTCTCGGCACCCTTGCGACCGGCGGCCCGACGCTTCTCCGTCAGCTCGTGAACCTCGGCAGCGGACCGCTGATGCTGTAGGTAGTCGTGAACAACCGCGTGCCCGGCCTTCGGCTGGTCGCAGTCGGCGCAGTCGTGGCCTGGCAAGTGCCACAGCCCCTGCTCGGCAAGTGCCGTGGCAACTGCCATCTCGACGTTCGCGATCCGGCAGACGCCTTTCAACGGGAAGTGCCCGTCGGTGAACGACTGAGCGCTGTAACACAGCGACACCACGTACGCCCACCCTGCGGACGGGTTGTCGATCGCCTCCAACTTGGGGTGCGTCGGCAGGTCGGTCGACACGCGGACGTACGGCCGTGGATCGGCGGGTGCTTCGCTGCGGTCAACCATGCAGGTGCTCCTGGTGCTCGGTGAGGGCGGGCGGTCAGGCGGCGGCGATGTTCGCCCACCGGTCCTGCGGATCGGGCTCGTTCGCGGCGGCCGGCAGGTGCGCCTCGAGGGCATCGGAAACGACGCGGTAGAGGCTGACCTTCTGCCGGTCGGCGACACGCTGGGCGGCCTCCCACAGGGGCACGTCGCGGTCGGGGATGTAGAGGGTCTTGTTGGGCATGCGTGGTGCTCCGTTCTGTCGATCTCTGTATATCCACGTGGATATACAAACCCTAGTCGATCGTGGATATACAAGCAAGCTGCGTGTTTGATCGTGTGGATATCCAGCGGCTACGGTGTGCGCATGACGTCCGGCGACAAACCGACCTACACCCCGCACAGGCCCATCCGGGTTGAACATGAGCTGTGGGACCTGTTCGGCAAGGTCGCGGGTTCGCGTAACCGGTCGACGGTCATCCGCGACTTCATCGCCTGGTACGTACGCAAGCCGGGCGCTGGGCTTCCCCTGCGGCCCCCGCGCCGCACGCAGAGCCCTGCACCCGACGCGGACGACTAGCCCTCTCACGCCACCGCCCCCGGCTTGCACTGCTCGCACCGCCACCCGCACGGGTACAGCCGTGCCGGCTCAGCCCCGCACGCGGTCACCCCGGCAGCGCACGGCCTGGTGGACGGTGCCGGACGGCGTCGGGAGTCGAGCTGGATTACCTTGGCGGCCATCGGGGGTCACCTCCGGTCAGGGATGGGGTGGCGCGGCCTGCCCCCTCGACAGGCCGCGCCAAGATCAGCGGGGGAGGATCAAAACGGAGGCTCTTCCTCGAACCCGCCACCAGCGCGGGCCGGGGCGGGTGCCGACGTCGACCACGGGTCGTCCATGCCCCCGGGCCCGCCACCGTTGCCCGAGCTGCCGCCGGAGCGCGACGCCTTCTGCACCTTCGCCGTCGCGTAGCGCAGGCTCGGGCCGATCTCGTCCACTTCCAGTTCGATGACGGTGCGCTTCTCACCCTCGCGCGTCTCGAATGACCGCTGACGCAGCCGACCACTGACGATCACCCGGGCTCCGCGCTGCAACGACTCCGCCACGTGCTCGGCCGCCTGACGCCACACCGTGCAGGCGAGGAACAGCGGCTCCATGTCGACGTACTTCTGCTGCTCCTTGTCGAACCGGCTCGGAGTGGAAGCGATGCGAAACTTCGCGACCGCCGCGCCGCTCGGGGTGAACCGCAGTTCGGGATCATCGGTGAGATTGCCGATGACAGTCAGGTTCGTTTCTCCGGCCATGTCAGGCCACCTTTCGGTTGGTGCGGCTGTTCGCCGCGGTCTCGTTGGTTGGGGTTTGCGTGGCATCCCGTAGGCGGCGGGCATGCCACTCGTTGATGTGGAAGTACCTGCCGAACGGTTTCGCGCCCGTCGGTTGTCCGGCGGCGGCGCGGTCGGCGTTCCACCGCAGCCACACCTGCTGTTGCTCGGGGTTGGTGAGTGCGGTCAGGGGAATCTGGCCCACGACTGCGGCGTGAACGAGGCCGGGGCTCAGGCGCCGCTCGGAGACCGCCTCGGGGAGGCTGATCGGCGACGGCCCCACCGCCGGGTCGTCGATGTCGTCCCATGCGGCCAGGGGCACCCACCCCATGCGCAGGGCGTGGGTGTGAGCGCGCGCGGACGGGCCGGGGGTGGTGGACAGCCGGTCGGCGAGTGCGGCGATGGCGTCATGCCAGGCGACGGTGATCATTGGTTGTCGGGCGGCCCGCCACCGGCGGATCACCGTCGTGTCTGCGTTCAGCATGGTGCCCAGGTCGGATGGCGCCCACCTGTTGTAGGTGAGGGCTTGGAGTCTGCGGGCGGCGCCGATGATGTAGGTGGTGCCGTTTAGTGGGCGCGGTGGGGCGGGCGCGACGGCCATGATTCGCTTGATGTTGTCGCAGCTTGACTGGGCTGTTTCGCCTGTGGCGATGCGTCGGATCGTCGGTTGGCTTAGTGCGGCGGCTGCTGCGATCCGCTGGTAGTCCATGTGGTGCTGATCGCGTAGGCGAATGATGTGGTTGCGGGCTTCTGTGGTGTCGAGGTAGGCGGGTTGTAGCCATCCGTAGGCTGCGGCTTTGCGGCGGGCGCGTAGCCGCAGCGATGTTTGCTGCTGGCAGCCACGGCAGCCGGCGGTGTAGGTGCTGTGTTGGCGGCAGGTTTCGCGGAGTCGGCCTCCGTCGCGGATGAAGCGGGCGGCGTCGAGGACGGTGGTGGCGGTCATCGGCTGACCCGGATTGGCATGATCAGGTACCGGTGTGCCGAGTTGGGCTCCCCGTCGTCGGCGGGGGAGATGACGGCCGGTTTGAACGCGTCCACGAAGTCGAACTGCGCGTGCTGGGTGCCGAGACTGTGCAAACCGTCGATCAGGTACTGGGGGTTGAAGCCGATGGTCAGCGCGTCCCCGGTGAAGGTGGCCTCCATCGCCTCGCTGGCCCGTGCCTCCTCGGAGCCGCCGGCCTCGACGACCAGACCGTCGGCGCTGAAGCTCAGCAGCACCGGGGTGGCGCGCTCGGCGACCAGGGCGACCCGCTTGACCACCTCGATGAGGGTGCTGACCGGCACGCGGGCCTCGGCGTTGTGGGTGGCCGGGAAGAGCGAGCGCACCGGCGGGTAGTTGGCGCCGTCCAACAGTCGGCTGGTGGTACGCCGGGTGCCCCCAGCGAGACCCACCATGCCCTCACCGGCGGCGCCCTGCGCGAGCGCGAGGGTGACCTCGCCGCCCAGCGGGCCGAGCGCCTTGGCGGTGTCGTTCAGGGTGCGGGCCGGCACCAGGGCGTTGATGCTCACCTCGGGGTCGTCCGGCCGCCACTGGATCTCCCGCAGCGCGAGCCGGTAACGGTCGGTGGCGAGCATCGACAGGGTGCTGCCGGACAGCTCGACACGGACACCGGTCATCATCGGCAGCGTCTCGTCCCGGCCGGCGGCGATGGCCACCTGGGCGACCGCGGTGGCGAACACGGCGGCGTCGATGGTTCCCACCGGTTCCGGCATGACGGGCAGTTGCGGATAGTCCTCCACGGGCATCGTCGGCAGGGTGAAGCGGGCACTGCCGCACACCAACTCCAGGTGCGCGCCGATGGTGTTGAGGTCGACCGGCTTGGCCGGCAGTGCCTTGGTGATTTCGGCGAACAGGCGGCCGGACACGAGCACCGAACCGGGGTCACCGCCCCCCATGATCGGCACGGTGACGCGGGTGGACACCTCGTAGTCGAACCCCTCAGCGGTCAACACGCTGCCGTCAAAGCGGAGCATGATGCCAGCCAGAACAGGCACCGACGGGCGCTGCGGAAGGCTGCGGGCAATCCACGCCACAATGTCGGCGATCTGGTCACGTTCGATGCGCAGTTTCATACGGCGGCCCCTTGATAGGCGGGAACAACAGAAAGGTCGAGCACCCCGCCCAATGCGCGGGTGTGGCGTTGCAGGGTGGACACCAGCAGCCGTCCCGGGTCCGCTTCGCGCCGGTACACGGCCGACTCGGAGCAGCCCATCCGCAGACCGGCGTCGGCGAGGCTGAGGTTGGCGGCGCGGCGAATGCGGGTCAGGTTGTTGACGACGATCAGCAGCTCAAGCCGGTCTTCGGCGGCCTCGGTGGTGGGCTGCGACGCGTCGTAGAGGGCGGCCAGCGGGTCGCCGTCGTCGGGCACCATCAGCCCGCCCAGGTCGAAGGTGAGCCGGTACCCGTAAATGCGGGCCATGGCCTGCACGGTGTGTACGTGCCAGGTGCGGCGGCGCTCCAACTGGGAGAAGGCGTACTTGTCGCACCCGTACCGTTCGGCGGCCTCGGCTTGGGTGATGTTGCGGCACTCGCGGATGACCCGCAGGCGTTCGGCGAGGGCGTGGCGGGCCACGGTGTCATCGGGGTGCAGGTCCGGGATGGTTCTCACGCCGCCACCGTCTCGGCGCGGGCGGGTGCGGGGGTCAGGCCGACGGTCAACGCCCCACCAAGCGCGCGGGCGGTCTGCTGCAACACCGAAATGCGAACCCCGTCCGGGTTCGCTTCCCGCCACAACACCGATGTGGCGTCCAAGTCGACACGCCGCCCGAACTCGGGTGCGCCCATGAGGTGGCGGCGGATGCGGGCAAGGTCGTTGACCGCTTGGCGAACCACCACCAGGTCGACGTACACCGGGTCCAAGTCTTGTGTGGCGAGGGTGGCGGTGTAGATGTGGGCGAGCGTGTCGGCGTCGTTTGGGACGGTCAGGTCGTGGAGGGTGAACGTGACCTGCTGGCCGAGTGCCCGCGCCCACCGTTGCAGGGTTGCGGCCTGCCAGGCGTGGCGGCGTTCCATCTGCCGCACCCCGGAGTGATCCCGGTAGCCGAGGGCGACGGCGAGCCGCCCGGCGGAGATGCCGGCGGCGTCGCGGGCGGCATGGAGCTGCGCGGCCAGGTGATGGCGGTGGGTGGTGTCGTCGGGGTGCAGATCCTCAGGCACGCGCATCAGGCCACCGCCGCTGGCTGGAACACGGCAGCGGGCACGGTCGGGGTTTCGTCAACGTCACCGTTGAGCCACTGCCGGCCCGCCTTGGTGGTGGTGACCTCCCCGTCGGCGTGCAGCTCGACGAACTTGCGCTGCTCGGCCTCGTACACGGCGTCGTCGATGACAGCCCGGGTGATCCGGTCGGCGTACTGCCAGTCCGGGTTGATTTCGATGCGCCGTTTGCGGATCAGCTCGAACAGGTTCCGCAGGTCGGTGTCGGTGACGGTCATGGGCGGTTCCTGGCTCTCGGGTGCGGGGCCCGCCCCGGTGGTGGGGCGGGCCATGATGCTGGCGGTCATTGGGCGGCCCGCAGGATGCGCAGGCCGCCACGGCGCTTGACGGCGCGACGCTCGTCCTCGGACATGCCGCCAGCCACGCCGTACTCCAGGAATTCGAGCGCCCACGCAAGGCATTCGTCCTTGACGGGGCAGGGGCGGCATGCCGCCTTCGCCTGCTCGGTTTGCAGCAGAGCGGGACCGGAGTTGCCGACCGGAAACCACTGCTCCGGATCTTCGTCGCGGCAGACACCACGGCTGCGCCAGTCGTCGGACGGCTCGCTGTCGATGCGCGTGCTGGCGAACTTCGCCGAGTGGCGGGTCACGAGATCACCCGTTGCGGGCTGTGCACGTCGCACGGCTCCGACTCCACCGGCATCCCGCAGATCCCACCCGGCATGTCCGCCATCGGCACGGCGCACACGAACCCGCCCGGCGGCACCGACGGGTCGAACGTCACCGGCGGGTTGCCCTCCACGCAGGTGGCGGTGTGCTCCTCCCGGATCGACTGGCAGCACGGCCACGGCACGCACTTGCCGCAGAACCCGAACCCGACCGGCTCACCCCGACGGTGACCGGACAACCAGCACCGCCACACGTCGCGGGACACACCGAGGATGTACGACCGGGAACCACGGAACCGAACACCGGTGACGCAACCGTTGTGTCCGTCGCCGTACGTGTTGCCGCCACTGCCGGTGATGCCGAGGCTGTAAGCGCGGCGGTCCAACCAGCTGGTGATGCGCCACGTCCGCCACGGCCAGTGCCGGCATTGCCGCTCCAGTCGCTCGGCTTCGGCCTGCTTCACCCACGCGCACAGGTAGCAGGGGATGCCATAGTCGTCGCGGTCATGCACCCACAGCAGGTGGCGCGGTTCGGCGTCGCAGTCCACGAGGCGCAGACCGGCCACGGCGTTAGGGGCGTGCACGGGGCACGGCTGGTCGTCGACCGGGGTGTCGCAGATGTTGCAGGCGAAGACGGTGCCGGCGGGGCCGGTGTACTCGTCGCTGTCGAGCACGAACTGCTCTTGGTAGGCGAGCGTGATCTCAGGCATGGTTGGCCTCCTTCGGTGCGGTGTGGTTGGGGTTGCCGCCGGCCCGCTGCTCACCCAGGGCGTGGGCAGCGCGGGCCAGGGCGGCGGAAACTTCCAGCGCAGCCCACGGGGCGAGCGGCTGGCAGTTCAGGTAGATGACGTCATCGACGCAGGTGACGGTGGTGCCGTTCGCGTCGTAGGGCAGGGCAGTGCGGTGGGCGGCGATCACAGCGGCGTCAGGCATCGCGCACCCCCGACAGGTCGGTGATCGTCAGGACGACCAGACCGAACGGGTGCAGCGTCTTCGCCACCACCGGGCCGATCTTCGGCGCGGTCAGATCCAGGAACTCGGCCGTGTCATCCGGGATGACACCCCAGCCGCGCTCGACCCGTAGGCCGTTGCCGCCTCGCGCCTTCACCCGCTTCTCGGGGGAGAGAGCGTCAATACACGGCTTGATGACGTCCCCGTGATAGTTCGGCGCGTCCCGGCGGCGGTTGGTGGTGAACCGCAACTCCACATCCACACGGACGCGGGTAAGCCCCTTCGGCAGGTCAGCGAGGGCGTACCGGGCGTAGGCGGTTTCCCGCCAGTCCCGACGCCGCCGAGATCCGGCCGACCAGTGCTCGTTGCGGTTGACGGTCTTCATCGGGTGCGGGGCGGGGATCGCCACAGTCCAGGTACGGGTGTCGGTCATGGTGGTCACCGGCCGCCCTCCCGAACGTCGAACCGCAGCACAACCTCGTCGTCCATCGCGTACACGCGCAGCCAACCGCCGTCATCCGGCGCCGCATCCTCGGGCAGGTTGTGCACCCGCCGGTAGGTGATCAGGGCCACCGCCCACGCCTTGTCGAACTCTTCGGCCGGGCAGCCCGTGGGAACCGCCCACTCGTAGGTGCGGGTGGTGTACTCGCGGGCGTCGAAGATGGCCATCAGACGGTCACCCGCTCGGCGCGGCGGGCGGCCAGCGTCGCGGCAACAGCCCGGATCCGGTGGTCGTCAGGCAGCCGCGAACCACACAACCGGATGTACGCGTCAAGCCCAGTCGCGGCGGCTTCGGCCTCGTCGTCGGTCAGCGCATCCAGCCGCAGCCGCGCATTCTCGGCCGCGAACGCCCGGTTGGCCTGGCGCAGCGACTCCAACTCACCGTTGAGGCGGCCAACCTCAACGCACGTGTGCGTGTGGGCGGGGGCGGTCATGCCGGCACCGGCTCTGCGGGCAGCTCGACCGTGATCACAGGCCGGGCGAGCGTTGCGTCCTCATCAAGGTCAGCGGCCGAACATCCGAGGTCGACCAGCACGGAGGCAAGGTCGGTGGTGATGTCGTTCAGCTCGACAGCATCGAGCCCGTCGCCGTTGTTCGCGGCGATGATGTAGTCGCGAACGCTGTCGACCTTCCGGATCGCGCTGGACTGGCTGGCGGTCTGCGCCTTCAAGAGGGCACGCAACTGCTCGATCTCGTCACAAAGGTCGGGCATCAGGGAGCGCGCGACGGCAACGAACAGGGCGTTCTCGCGTGGGCGATCGGAGGCCGACGCCACATCGTCCTCGATCACGGACACCACCTCGCGGCGCATTCCCACCGCCGACTGCACGGTGATGAGCGGCCACCCGTTGGGGTTGTCGTCCGACTCCGGGCATTCCACAACAGCCCACGGGCCAGGCTCAGCAGCGTCGGCGATCTTGCGGATCGCGGCGATGTTGTTGATGGTCATGCCGCCACCCCCGCACCCTGCTCGATCGCGGCGAGGTAGGCGCGGGCGATGCCGAGCGCATGCCGGTCGACGCCGTCGCCGTTGGCCACGTCCTCCAACCACTCGGCGACAAGCAGGGTGACCGTCGGATCCCACGACGCCACGTACTCCCGGTGGGCGGCCGACAGGGACTCCCCGATCAGGTGGCCGTCGTACCCACGGTCCTCGGGGAAGTCGGCGGTGGGCTTCGCGACCACACCGCCGTAACGCCCGGACATGGCGGTGATGAACCAAGGGCCGGGGCAGGCAGTTTCGGCGCGCTCACGCATCAGCCGGGCGGCGGCGCGGATGGTCTCGATGTCGTTCATGCGGGTACCTCCGTGTGGTTGGGGGAGTGCGCCGTGAACCCACCGGCCGGGGTCAACAACACCCAGCCATGGACGGCGTGAAGAACAGGCTTGAGTGCCGGGTCGTCCGACTGGCGGACCGCCCAACCGAACTCGCGGGCCTCGTCGCGGAAGCTCTCCACGTGGCCGTGGCAGAGCGTCGTCCCGGACCCGTGGAGCAGCAGAAGGTTCTGGGGCTGGTTCGCGTCCGGGCGCGCGTCACGGCCCTGGCGGGCGCGGCGGTGCTGCACGGACCAGTCCACGCCGCGCCTGCCGGTAATGACCTGACCGCATCGGGCGCAGCGATTGTGGTCGCGTTTGAAGACCAGGGCGACCGTCTCGTCCGTCGGGCCGGTGTTCTTGGTGGGCTTCCGATCCAGGGCGGCGAACCGGCCACCCTCAGTCGTGCGGTTCAGCGGGGCAGCGGACAGCGTCGAGAACGGGCGGGTGTCACCGGCGGCGGCACGCTCCTCGCGGCGCTTCTGCGACATGTGATTGATCGGCTTTTGACGCTTCAACATCAGCGCTCACCGACTCCGGCCACGGCGAACATCGCCCGCATCGACGCGCCCACGGACTGCAAAGCCCGCAACTCGTCCTGCAACGCCTTCGCCCGACGGTCCGCGTACCGGTAGGCAGCGTCAGCCACATCCCGCATCTCACGCTCACGGCCCGTCTCAAGCTCGGCGGCGTACTTCCGCTCATGAGCAGCGCCACCGTGAGCCATGTACGCGCGAGCAAACGCCGCATCGTAGGTGCGGTCAGCGGCCAGGAAAGCCCGGTACGTTTGGTCGCACACGGCAACGCCCGTGGAGATGTCGTCCGACACCCGCCGGATCTCTTCTTCTACCTGCACCGGGTTCACCTGCACGCTCACACCGCACCACCGAGCGGGCGGATCGGCCATGACGTGGAAACCCCGTCGGCCCGCTGCCGCAACTCCTCAGCGTCCGACAGCTTCGTCACCCGCTCGGCGTCGTCCAGCGCGCGCCGGGCTTCCGACTCCAGCTGGCTTGCCTCACGACGCCAGTAGTCGGCCAACCCGGCAGCCTGCCCCGCGTACCAGCCCACCTGCGCGGCATGCACCTCCGCCAACGTGAGCTTCGCGAACTCTTGGAAGCCGCGGACGATGCGGTCCGGGTAACGCCGGTCCGAGTACATGTCGACAACCGCCAGCGGGTCCGCCAACGCCTGCTGCGCCCGCTGGCCGATCCGGTACGCCACCCGGGCCGCAGCCAGAGCGTCAGCGGTGCAGTCGTGGGCATCCGTGATCCGCGCGCCGTACGTGGCGCACAGGTCGGTCAGCTTCCGCTTCCCCGGCCGGTACCGGTCCAACGCCTTGTCGATGCACATCGGGTCGATGACCGGGCCGATCGGGCGACCGTCAAGCCGCTCCGCCAGGGTAGGCAGGTTGTGGCGGCGCAACTCCCGATCAAGAAGAGTCAAATCGTAGGGAGCATTGGCTATCACAATGGGGAAGCCCTCAACGAGTCCAGCAGCAAGCGTGTTCGCGACCCGCTGTAGCTGCCCTGCTGGCGGCTGACCCTCGGCGCGAAGCCGTTCCGTTGACCACCCGTGCACCGCCACCGCCTCGGCGGGCACGTCCACGCCGGGATCAATCACCACCGAGAGAATGACGGGCGACTCGCCCGGGGCGACAGTGACCACTGACGCGGTAACGATCCGATCCGACTCGACGTCAACCCCAGTCGACTCGCAATCGAAGGCCATGAGCAGTTCCCGGTGCCACGTCATGCCGCACCACCCGTCGGCGGCTCCTGCGACGCCAACCACGCCTCGGGGTCCTTCTCCGGGTCGACAGGCTTGGCGGGCTCAGCGGCGGCAACAACCTCACCCTCCACGAACTCGGGGTGCGTCGTCGCCTCCGCCGGATCAGCCGTCGGAGTGAGATCAACCCGGATGCCCTCATCGGCGGCCAGCGCCATAGCCAGCTCCGTCGACTTCGGCATCCACTTCGCAAGCTGACGGACGCACGTCTTCGCGGCCATGCCATCGAAGTTGCTAACCCACGGCCCAACGATCTCGCCCGCGCGGTTGCGGGCCGTCGCGTGCTTGTCCCGGTAGGCAAGCATCTGCCGGTGGCTCATCACGTAGAACGCGTGGCCCCCGCCCACGAACTTGACGATCGCGTAGTAGGCGACCGGCTTGCCCTCACCGTCGCGAAACAGATCGGGCTTGTGAACGAGTCGATCCGACAGCCCGTAGTCAACGTCGAACTCGTCGCCCTCGTAGACAGTCCGGGCGATCAGCGACGCCACCTTGCCCGACCGGTGCGCTAGCTCGATGAGCCCTTGGTAGCCGATAACCAACTGCGCCTTGTGGCCACCGGACTTGCGGTCCCAGAACGGCAACAGCCACGCATGCCCCAGCACCCCCGGCCGCAGGCCGAGCTGCGCGCATGTCATCAGCGAACCCAACACCGACGGGGCGTCACACTTCGCCAAGTCTTTGGTCATGCGCAGGGCGGTGAGCGCGTCACGGACAAGCTGGGTGGCCTCCGCCCCCCGGGGCATGGCCAGCTGGTATTCCTTCTGCATCGCCCGGATCTGGTCGGCGATCGTGTTGGTGGCGACCCCACCGTTTTCCCGGCGGGTGGCCAGGGCGGTGGCGGCGTTCGGCTGCTGCTTCGCTGTCGTCATATTCAGGCGTCCTTCACATTCAGCGATCGGGTGGAGGGCTTGCGGTACTCGTCGGGATTCGGCGCCGGAACGCCGTGCTGCTCGACCAGGGCGGCCACCATGCGCGGCCAATCAACCTGGCCCTTCTTGTTCGACCAGGTGGCGACGACGTTGCCGTCGACCTTCGCCACCTCGCGGTCACCGATCAGGTTCTTGAGGGCGGCCCCGGCGGTTTCCTTCTCCGCCTTCGCCGCGGACTCCCGGTCGCGGGCATCTCGGTAGGCGTGCCACAGTTCGATGGCGTCGTCCCGGCCGGTCAGGTCAACCTCGGCGGCGGGCTTGTAGGTGGGGTAAAGCTTCGCCATGGCGGCGTTGTCGACCCTGCCGAACGGCGGCTCCACCCCGGCCACGATGTGCTGCTGGTACCAGTCGGTGACCTGCCCCACCAGCTCGTGTTCGATCGCCATGTCCCGCACGACGGTGCGGCGCTGCACACCCATCCCTGCAATCAGGGCGATGATCTCGGCGGCGGGGGCGTCCATCACGTACAGGGACCAGCGGACCTGGAACTCGTAGCCCAGCGGGATGCTGTCGTCAGCCCACCCGGCGGGTGTACCGAATCCGGATTGCAGGCCGGCGGTTTTGGCCTCAACCAACCTGCGGTCGGCGGCCAACCCGTCGGGGGAGCAGCGCTGCCAGTTGTGTCGGGCGTGCGCATAGGTGCGGTACTCAGTGATGGTGACCGGAACGCCGAGGATCCGGTTGGCCTGCGAGATCAGCCACGGCTCCAAGTCCTTGCCCAGGTCGGCGGCAGCCCCGACGTCGTCCTGCCACGACCGGACACCCGTCTTCTCCGCCCACACATCCCAGGGGGTGCGGTAGTTGGAGAAGCCGAGGACGGCGAGGATGTCAGAGCCGCCAAGGCCGTCCCGACGGGCGTGCACCCATTCGTCTTCGGTGGCGTCCCAGCCGATCACGGGGACCGGGCCGGTGAGGGTCTGCGTCATGCGTCGCACCTCGCGTCGATCGCAGCGTCGTAGTCCAGGTCGGCCGTCAAGCACTTCGGCTTGAGGCACGCGGCCAGCAGCGACCCCACCGGGGCCTTGCACGTCGGGCAGGCGACCTGCTGGGTGCTGAGGCTGGGACCGCCCGGCGTCCACGGCGGCATCGGCAGCGGCGGAACCTGCGGCATGGGGTTCGGGTCGGCGAGGGTGACGGTCATCGGGCACCCGCCTTGGCGGCAACATGACCAGCACCGGCGCTCTGCGCGTACCCGGGGTAGAAGAACGGCTTCGACTTGTACTTGCCGCACGAGCAGGAGGCCACGAACCGGCCCGACTTCACCTCAACGGTGCGGATCATGTGCCCGGTCACTGGCCCACCTCGTCGACCAGGAACCCGCCCGGCGGCAGGTCGCACGTCACGCAGCCGTCCGTGTTGCGGGCACCATCCGGGTCGACCGTGCAGGTGCACAGCCGCATGTACTTGCGGGCGATGGTTATCGCGTGCGAAATCTCAGGCGTCTCGCGGCCCGCGTACGGCGCTCGCGCTGCGACGTTGGTCAGCCAGGCGGCGATCAGCGTGGCGACGGCGGGATCCCACGACGCGATGTGCTGGGCGTTCGGCCACTTGTCGGCAAGTCCGAAGGCCTCGCAGACGTTGCCGACCTCACCGACCATGCTGACGATTTCGGCGTCGGCCTCCCACCGGCCCCGCGTCGCACCGTTGGCGCGCTCCCGCATCAGCCGGGCGGCCTCACGCAGCAACTCCACCTCGGCGGACATCAGCGCTCACCGCCCAGGCGTTCCGCCGTGCACTCGTCGCACAACGGGCCAGTCGCCTGAGCCGATTCGCACCCAGAACACTCCATTGCCAGCGCCGCAGCCTCAGCCTCTTGATCCCGCCGTAGGGCAACCTGCTGCGCTTCGTGAACCAGCCCCAAAAACAGCCGGGCGGCCTCAAGTTCGTCGCCCGCCGCGTCGTAGGACGACTGCGGGAGTGTGCCCAAGTCGACTAGGCGCTTGATGTGGTCGATACCCCGCCCGGCGTTGCCGACCCGAATCTGTGCGCGGTGCTCGGCGATCCGCAGGTCAGACGAGGGCAGCGTGTCGAGGTAGGCGCGGAGGGCTTCGGCGATCGGGTCGCCTGCGAGCGCCCGAGTCTGCGCGGCGTGCTCGGCGGCGGCTCGTTCGTCCATCTCCTGCTGGCAGAAGGGGCAGAGGCCGGGCTTGGCGAGGACGGGACTGCCGAGGACGACACCGCAGACCATGCAGAAGTAGTCAGGCTGCGGCGCGGTGATCAGGTCGAAGTCGGTCATCGCTGCGGCTCCGCATCCGACCAGACCAGCCGCGTCCAGGATCGCCACGTCTCACCCATTGCGCTGTGGCTCGACTCGTACTCGATCCAGTCCAGGCCCGAGGTGAAATCGCGGCCCACCTCCCGCATCCGGCGCAACATGCCGGTGTGCGTCTCAGCAGTCTCGGGGGTGTGGACGAATCGTTCGGTGAGTCCGCCGTCGTGGTTGATCGTCGCGGTGAGCCACTGCTTGGACATGCGCTATCGACTCCAGAGGTAGGAGGAGGTCGCTTCATGGGTTGGTGTGCGTCCCGGCGGAGGCAGTCGGTGCGGGCTTGATGCCTGCGGGTGCCGTACCGCCGGGACGTCTGTCGTGTGGGGGTCTGGTTGACCTCCTGACACCCCCAACCCTACCCTGTTCCTTACAAACTTTCTAGCAGACTTCCCAAGGAGTTTTGTATGAAAACCGAGTCGCGCGGCAGCCCTCACGGAAGTTCTGCCGAAAAGCTGTACGATCCCGCCGTGGCGAAGATGCAGCGGCTGAGCGTGGAAAACGCCCGTAAGACCTTCGGTGAAGTCCTCAGAAAGGCCGCCGAAGAGAAGCTGCACACCGTCGTCACACGACACGGCGCGGACATGGGCGTTCTGGTGCCGGTCGAGGACTACAAGCGGTACCGGGAGCAGGACGGCGACCCGACCGAGCTGTAGGCACGTCACGACGGCTCACCCGCCCCGGCCGCAGCAGCCCGCACGATCTCTTCCGCATCCCGCAGCGCCTGAAACTTCGGGTACAGCACCTCGAACGGCGGGTCGTAGTCAGACTCCCCGCAGCGATCACACGATCGCTGCCGTGCCTCAACACCGTCCCGGCTGACGTCGTACCACTCATCCCACTGGTGCCCGGTCGCCTCGCACGTGGCCTTCGCGGCGCAGTGCGAGCACAATGCCCGGCCGTCGGCGACCAGCCAGCCGCGATACTCGGCGTACTCGGTTGCCTTCTGTGCCGTGTCGAAGTGGGGGACGCCGCCGTCCTCCCCGTCCCACGGGTCGATGCAGCCGCCGTCGCAGACGATCTCGAAGCAGGTCCTCGTCTTGAAGCTCACGGCCGCTTGCCGCCGATCGGTGGCAGCAACCGTTGGATCTCCCACAGGCCGTCCATCGGCCACGACTTGAGGTGCTGCAACGCTTCTTCGGCGGCAACGACAGAGGGGTATGGACCCCATGCGCCTTGAACCCCGGATCGGTCGCCGTGGTGCAGGATGATCGCGAACTGCACGCTGTCGTCAGCCACGGCCCACCGCCCGCTGCGAGGGAATGAACACCGTCGCGTCAGGCTGATCCGCGCACCGGGGCAGCAGCTCCGTCACCGGCTCACAGCGTGGACCCTGCGACGGATGCCACCGCTGAGGCACCGGCACCACACCCGCCGCCGGCGTGACCTCGGCGACCGCCTCAGCGTCAGCGCGCCGCCCCGACAGCAGCAGCCACAACAAGCCGGCCGCGCACACGATCAGCACACCGCCGGACACAAACCCGACCACGCCCGGGTCGATCCACTGCACGTCGGCGATCACCGGCGTGCACCCGCCCGCTCAATGACGATCGTGTCGTCATCCGACCGGCGGTACTGCGGGGCGTGAATCGTCGACGTCGTGCGTGGACCAGACCGGCGCGGCAACTCCACCGTCACCACCGACTCCGGCGAATCCGCCACAACCGGCTCCGGCGGACGCGGCGGACGCATCGCCACCACACCGCCCAGGAACGCCACCGACACCAGCAGCAGCAACGCCGCGAACACCTGCATCACCAACAGGGGGGTGACCACAATCAACACCTGCTCAGGCACGATGCGCCCCCGACTCCACCGGACGGGACAGCAACGTCGTCGGTTCATCGCTGGGCGGGACGGGCTGCGCCAGCCAATGCAGCACGTCGTTGCGGTCGCGGATCTGCTCATCGAACGGGCGGTTCACCGGGGCGGCACCGCGCGCCACCCGGTCGAAAATGTCGTTCACCGTGCGTTTCGGGTCCAACACGGGCACCGTTGGCAGCTCAACCATGGGCGGTGCCGAGAGACGGGCGCGCAGCTCGTCAAGCTGCTCATTCGCCCGCGCGTCATCCCGGGCGGCTTCCGCCCGGTCCTGACGCCACAAGACGACCGCCACGCCACCGGCGAAGCCACCCAAAGCCCAGATCAGGGCCTTCGCAAGCTCAAGCAGCAGGACGTCCATCAGGCCACCTGCTGCCGTGTGAACCGGGCCGGCATCTGGTTGGCGTCGGAGGGGCGAGCTCGGCCGATCACACCGTCAGGGCGGACGTAGCTGGCACCAGCGTTGACGCCCGGGTCGCCCGGCCGGATCAGCCGCTCCGTCGGCCCATCGACCCCCTTTGCCACCTCCCACACCCGAGGCATGTTCTTCAGCGGCACGCGGGCGCGGCCCATCGCCGGCAGGACACGCGCGTTGTCGAGCAGGTCGGCGACAGCCGGTGCCGGGGGGAGGGCAGATGCCTCGTTGGGGGCGACACTGCGGCGGGTTGCGAACTGCAACATGCCGGACAACAGAGACGACAGAAACATGAGTGGCTCCCTTCGAAGGGACGGTCAGGGATTCGTGGTGCTGGCGTGGGGCTGTGAGGTGCCCTGCGCCGTGGTGGTGTCGGGTTTGCGGTCGAGCTGCGCCCAGTCGCGGCGGTCCCGCAGGTCAGGCACCATGCGGGTGTCGTCGCCGTGCAGGTCGGCGTGCCGGCGGTTGTGGTGAAAGATCAGCTCATCGCGCGCCCGGTCAGCCTCGGCCTGCCACCGCTCCACCTCGGCGCGTGCGGCCTCGCAGTCACGGCGGCGATCCCACCGACCTGCCAGATACGACACGCCCATCAGCAGGACGGCGGCGACCATCGGATGCCCGGCGTAGATCAGGGCTGCGGCGGCCGTGAACAGGGGCACGGCGGCGAACCAGGCGAGACGGACGTTCACGACGCCACCGCCGGAACGCGCGGCCACGCCGGGCGTGGGGTGGCAACCCGGTCAGTGACCTCCCGGAACGGGCTCAAACAGTTCAAGCGGTTCGGGGTGTGCAGCCACCGCGACGGACCCGAACCCGCCACCACCAGCCGCACAATCGGCTCTGAACAGTTCACACACGGGCCACCACACTCGTAGCTGGCAGGGGCATCAGCCATCGCGGTCACCGCACCCCGCCACCAGCAGGCCGCCGGGCGGGCAGCAGCATCGACAGCACCAGCGACTGCGGCACAAACACCGCACCCAACGCCGTCACCACCGCCAACTGCGGATCCCATTGCAGGTCGGCCAGCGCGGCAGTCGTCAACACGAACGCCACAGCCGCCACCAGCGCGGCCGTGCTCGCCGCCGCGAACCGGCGCACCAGACGGCGAGTCACGCGACACCAACTAAGCCGTCCAGCAACGTCGGCGCCGACGCCTTCGCCTCCGCGTCACGCAGATTCGCCGCAGCCACCCGCCAGTAGGACGGCTTCAACTCGCATCCAACGAACAGGCGGCCTTGCTCCAACGCCACGTAGCCCTCGGACCCGATCCCAGCGAACGGCGACAACACCAGCTCACCCGGGTTCGACCACAGGCGGACACACCGCTCAATCAGATCCAGCTGCAACGGGCAGATGTGCCGCTCATCGGCCTGATCCCGGGCCACCTGGACGTTGAGGGTGTTCGACTCCCGGATGCCGTGCCACACCGGCCGAGCCCACTGAATCCAGGTGTCGTTGTCCACGTCACCCCGGATCGGGACCGCATTCTCACCCGGCTTACGGAACAGCAGCAGATAGTCCGGGAGTGCCGGCCGGGTCTTCGACGAATCCCGGTGCAGCGTCGTGAACATCAACGCCTGCGCCTTCGTGCGCAGCGCCTGCACCTGCGGGTCCTTGTCCACCGTCACCCGGCCGTGATAAATCCAGCCGGCGTCAACAAACGCCCGAACCACCTCGCCCGAGAAGTCGGTGAGGCCGATAACCCCGTGCACACCCTTCGTCGTCGGCAGGTCCGCCACGTGCACCGCAGCGATACGCCCCGGCTTCGTCACCCGCAACTGCTCCCGGATGATGAAGCCGTAGTGCTCCAAGAAGTCGCCACGGCTGGCGCAGTTCCCCAAGTCCCGGTCACTCGGGGAGTACGTGTACAGCGACGCGAACGGGGGCGAGCACACCGAGAAGTCGACGCTGTCCGCGCCCAGCTCGGCCAGCCGCTCACACGAATCGCCGAGCATCAGTCGGAAGTTGTCGCCATGCGCATCGTCGGTGATGTAGTCGCTCATGCAGCCACCTGCCATTCCTGCCGCATCGCGGCCACAAGTCCGTCAACAAGGCGCGAAACTTCGCGCTCCTTTCGGGCCACGTTCTGCGCGATCTGCCCCTCAAGCGGGGACAGCACCACGTGCGCACGAACCGGCCGGGTTTGGCCGTACCGCCAGCAGCGGCGCACAGCCTGGTAGTACTGCTCCCACGAGTCGCCAAGACCCACGAACGCCATCCGGGCGCAGTGCTGCCAGTTCAGCCCGTAAGCCGCCATGCTCGGCTTGGTGATCACGTATCGGATACGGCCGTCAGCGAAGTCGAGGAACGCTTTCGCCTTGTCCTCCGGGGCCCAGTTGCCGGCAACGTTCACCGCCCCGGGAATCGCAGCGGCCAAGGCTTCGGCCTCCGCGTTCAGCCCGCACCACAACACCCACGGTTCATCAGGCTCAGCGGCGACCAACTGGGCGGCTCGTTCGACTCGCTCCGCCAACGTCTGCTTGCGCACGCTGGCCCGGCCGCCCACACCGCCAAGGTCGGCGGCGAACAGCTGGCCCTCCGGCGCGGGAATGTCCACGTGCACCGGCTCGGCGATGATGTCCAGCGGTGGCAGCGAGTAGCCGGCGTCGGCGTAACCGATGTCCGAGGGGCGGCGCAACGCCACCGCCCACGACGTCATCCACCTGTACATGGGTTCCCGGGCGTGACCCTTCAACCGCCACCCGGCGTCGTCGTGGATGAAGTACGCGGCCAGCATCTCCACCCGAGGCATCACACCCAGGAACTCGGCCTGATTGGTCAGTTCCTCAGGGTCGTTCGGTGCCGGGGTGGCAGTGCACGCCAGACGTGCCGGGACGGACGCGAAGTGGCCGATGAGGGCGGTGCGCATCTTCCCGTCGGACTGCTTGAGGATCGACGCTTCATCGAGCACCACGGCGTCAATCGCAGCCGGGTCGAATCGCAGGGCCATCTCGTAGTTGGTAACCATGACGCCCGGCAGGCCGTCATCCGTCCGGACGTAACGGGCGGCCACGCCGAGCTTCGCCGCCTCACGCACCGTCTGCTGGCACACCGCCAAGGGAGCAACGATCAACGCCCGCCCACCCGACAGGCGAGCCCACTCGGTCTGCATGAACGTCTTTCCAAGGCCAGTGTCAGCCCAGATCGCAGCCCGACCCTTACGGACAGCCCATGCGACGATGCTCGCCTGCCAGTCGTGAAGCATGGGGTTGACGTCGCTGGTGGCGCACGATGTACCGAGCAGGCCGGCGCGGCGACTCTTGCGTGCGAGAAATTCTGCGTAGGTGCTCACGCGGCGTCACCGCCCTCAACGACGATTTCCACCCGGCGCCGGCCCACCCGCACCGACTCTTCTGCCCGAAACAGGTCCCGCACACGCTCAGCCGCCGGCAACTCGCCCGCACCGAACGGCATCTGCACCTGCCGGCCATCCGCCGACACCAGCCGCAACACCCCGGCGGTCACGCCGCCACCTCGCTGTGCAGAGCAGCCCGCAGCCGCTTCGCAATCCATTCGCCCACCTGCGGCGAGACAGCATTACCGAACCCGTCCACCTGGTCCCGGGCGGAACCCCACACCTGGAAGCTGCCCTGATAGTCGGGAAAGTCGACGTCGAAACCGCAGCCCCGGCCCACCTCGTGCGGGCCGAGCATCCGGAAATAGCAGTCATCAAGGCTCAGCTCAGCGAGCGCGGCGCGCCACTCCGCCGCCAGGGCGGGCGACGCGGTACGGGTCGACGACCCACCCAGCGGATCGAACGTGGGGTGAGGAATGGGCGCAGCCGGTTGATGCCAGCCGGAGAACAACAGGCCCTGATTGGTCGAAGACGCCACCACCGCGCGCAACGGGTCGCTGACCGGGAACACCCGCCGGTCCACACCCTCGTTCTTCTGCAACACACCAACCGCGGTGAGCACCCCGGGGGTCTGACCTGACGTCACCGTCGGCATCGCCTCGGTGTGCACCGTCGGGACCGTGTTCCGGCGGAACGGGACCACGCCCGCAGACAGCAGGCTGAGAGTTTCCGAGCCGCCCTGCGTCGGCAACGAGTCATGCACACCGCGAGGGGCACCCTGGTAGTTGTTGACCGCAGCGAACAGCATCGCCTTCTCATGCGTGCTCGTGACGGTGTCCATCGGCTGGCTGACGTGCTTGCCGTCACCGTTGTGCCGGTGCGCAGCAAACACCTGACCCGTGACCGCGACCGGCGGTGCGAGCAGCGCCGTCGAACCGGGTACGCCGGTCGACAGGATCGCCGTTTCCTGCTGGCTGGTCTGGGTGGCCATTGGCTGCCAGGGGTGCCGCTCCGCACCACGCACCGCCTTCGCGGGCATGAGGATGGCGGGGAACTCCGCGAACCGCTGCCGGCAACGCTCAGCGCGGGCCGTCGTCGCGGGCTGTAGCGGCCTCTCGCGGTCTCCAATGCGGGTGCCAAGGTTAGTGAGGTCGAGCGCGTTGAGCGACGGGCTCATCGGCGGGATGACCTCGTTGCGGCAGCGCGGGCACCGGTAGTTGTACTGCTTCCCGTAGTTCACCGAGCCGGTCGGTGGGAGGCCCGTCTTCCACGACCACACCGCAGGCACGATCTCCGAGCAGTGGCCGCACCACGACGCCGGACGGTGCTCCAAGTCCGGAGCGGGCAGGCTCTTGTCCCAGAATGCGCAGTAGTAGCGGTTCCGGGATTGGCTGACCCCGAAGAACATCGAGTTCAGGTACAGCACCTTGTGCCGGTAGTTCAGCTTGTCGAACTGCTTGAGCCACCACCGGTAGGTGGACCCGTCGCCGACCTTCGCCCGCCCGGGAATGGCCGGACCCCACGACGTCAACTCGGTCGTGCACTCGACGAGGATCATGCGCGGGTGGTGCTCGGCGGCATAGTGCAACACACAGTTCGCCGTCGCCCGGTCCCGCTCGGAGCGGGTGACCCGTTCCTCGAACTCCGGGTCGTCGAGGTCGAACAGGCTCATCCGCTGGGCGTAAGCCTTCTTCGTGTTTGCCTGCGAGTGGTTGACGCAGCTGACGCCGGCAACGAGTAGATCGGCGGGCGGAAGGTCCCGGGCCGAGTGGTAATCGGCGGACTCGGGGTCGACCAGGTCGGCGATCCAGTGCTCGGCGTCCGGGTGGTTCGCCTCGTGCACCTGCACCTTGTACCGGTTGTGGTTCGCGGCCATGATCGTGGTGAATCCGGCCATCTCGATGCCCCGAGTGAGCCCGCCGAACCCCGAGAAGAGGTCCACTGCAACCAGGTCGTCGTGGGCGAACCGTCGGCGTCGGGTGGCGGGCCGGTGTTCGGCGACGCGGCGGGTGTTTGTGCGCATCAGGCGTGCACCTCGTGCCGGACCGGCGACACCCGGGCGTCCTCGATCCAGCTCAGCTCTGCGGACCGTTCGCGGTAGGCGACCTCAACCCCGGCGCACCCCCCGTACGGGCAGCCGTGCTGCGGCACCGGGTGGGCGAGCATGTGCGCCCCCAGGTCCACGCGTGCGATCTCCGCGAACTTCTCCGCCGTCCACGCCGCGTCATCCGACGGGCCGGGCAGTAGGCGGGTGGCGGTGTCAACCGTTCGGAGGATGGTGTGCTCTACTTGCGTCGTCGTCATGACCGATGTCCTTTGCTCGGATCGGTTGTGGTGGCAGAGCAGCGAACGCTCGCCGGTGGGCCCCGGCGGGCGTTCAGCTTTTTCAGGTCTTGGCGGGGAGCGTGCGGCGGGTCATGCGGCACGCTTCCCAGCGCGAGCCGAGCGGGCGGCGTTGAACTCAGCCGACCGCTGACGAGCCGCAGCCGCCTTCTGCGTCTCGGTCTGGTGCTCGACGCCGGGGCCTTCCGTGTGGCGTTCGACCAGTTCGGCGATGTGCGCCCGAGTCATACCGCGAAGCTGGCCGCGATGCACATGGCGGACGCGGCCCGCTCGGCAGTCCTTCTCGATCAGCCGCAGAGACATGCCGGTCTGCTCGGCTACCTCGGCGAGGGTGAACACCTTCGTGCGGTCTTCGGCCGCCAGGTGATCGAGAACTGCGGACAGCAGCTTGGCCAGGTCGTTGGGTGCGCCGACGGGAAGCGTCATCAGGCGGCCTTGGCCTTGGTGCCTTGTGTATGCCTGACGGCGTCGACCCACTCGCAGATGTCGGCGGCCTGTCGGATGTGCAGGCGCTTGATGTTGAGCGCGCGGGCGACAGCAAGCATGAGGGCTTCACTGCCGGGCTTACGGCCAAGCTCAACGTTGTTGAGGCCGTCGGCGGTGATCGGCACGCCCTGTTCACGAACGGCTTCGGCGACCTGCTGAAGTGTGAGGCCGACGAACTCCCGGAAGATTCTCAGGCTTACCTGAGGGGGAAGTGGTTCTGCCATGCCACTATCTAATGACAGGTAGCGACAGGAAGCAAGTATGTAGCGCTAGCTTTTTGGGTGAGAGTTGGTCATCCGACCGGGTAGCCACGGAGGGTAGGGTCAGGGATACTCGCGCACATGAATATCGGCCTGCTGGGGAGCTGGACCTGTCATGACCTGTCAGAGAAGATGTGCGCCATGGCGCTAGATCACGACACCTGGCAGCGACTCGGTGAGCACGTCACCCGACGGCGCACCGAACTCGGCATGACCCAAGGGCAAGTCCAAGCCGCAGGCGGGCCATCCGTAGCCACCATGCGACTCATCGAAGGCGCCATGCAGCGCAACTACCGCGCCCACATCCTCGGCGGACTTGAACAAGCGCTCCGATGGGAGCCGGGCAGCATCAGCCGCATCCTCGGCGGCGGCGAACCCATCCCCGCCACGACCCAACCCGACACCAGCACAGACCGATACGTTGACGCCGAAGCCGAGCTGAGAACCATCCGAGACAATCCCAACCGGGCACCGCACCTACGGGCATGGGCGCAAAGCCAGCTCGACCAGATCGCCGCCATCCGTGAAGCGGTCCGCGCCGAAGACAGCCGCAACGTCAGCTAGGCCGCCTCGTCCGCTGCGGTCGCCAACAACCGCTCCATCGCCGACAGGCGGTCATCGTCGCCCAGGTCCCACAGGTGCCCGTACACGTCCATCGTGATTTTGAACGACGCGTGTCCCACCCGCAGCTGCACCCGCTTCGGCAGCCAGCCCGCCTCGACGAGCAGACTTACGTGCGTGTGCCGCAGGTCGTGGATTCGAGGAATCCGGTTCAGCCTGCCGTCACACGTACACCGTGACACCTCGTCTATCCTGAGCTTGCGTACCGGACCCCGTGCCGGCTTCTCCGGTGTCGGCGGTGGATGCGCCTCGCAGCGTTGGGCAGCGGCGACGGCCGGCAGCCAGTACCGCATTCGTAGATTGTTGGGCTCCCACACATCCCGGGCGGGCGGGTCACCCTTGCGGCGAACCTTCCCGGCGTGCGGGGCGGGAAACAGCAATCCGTCGCTGGTCTTGCCGGACGCTCGGGCGGCCAGCACCTCCACCAGCTCCGGTGAGATCGTCACCTCCCGACGTGACTTCGCCGTCTTCGGCGGGCCGATCTCCCCATCGGGTTTCAACGCCCGCCGCACCTTGATGTGCGGCTTCTTGCCGTTCAGTACGACGTCCTCGCGGCGCAACACCACGGCCTCGCCCAACCGAAGGCCGGTCCGTACAAGGGTGAACGCCAGGTCGTGGATCCGGTCAGAGCAGTTACTCAACACCCGGTCGATCTCCCACGGCTCCAAGAACACCGCCTCATGAACGGTTACCTTCGGCAAACCCACCGCGTGACGGCTCGACCCACCCACCCGGGCCGCCGGGTTGGCCGGCAGATAGCGGGGGACCGCCTGACTGAGGCACTGATGCAAGATGGCGTGCGCGCGGCGGATCGTCTGCGGTGACAGCGGGCGACCATCAGGGTTCTTCGCCGTGCGGTGGGCTCGCTGCTTCTCCCGCATGAACGCCACCCAGTCGCGGATTGTGTCCTGCGTGATCTCGGTCAGGTGCATGTGCCGCAGCATCGGCATGGCCCGCTGTTCGAGCACCTGTACATACCGATCGAGGGTGTCCTTCTGGACGTCGCCGGTCTTACGCCGGTCCGTCTCCCACATGGCTACCCACTCGCCGAAGGTGGGAATGCCCAGCGGTCGGGCGGAGTCGGCGTCACCCCAGAGCGCGCGGCGCAACTGCTCCCGAGTCATGCCGTGCAGGCGCGCCTCGACGATCGCTTTCGCCGCGAGAACGTCTTGGTAGGTGGCCGCCGGATCGTCGCCCGGAGGGGGTAAGAAGGTGAGGGACTGTGGGGCGCCGTCGCGGCGTCCGCCGAGGCGCCACTTCAACCGCCAGCCGCCGCCACGGGGTTCAATGTTCGCCATGGCCGATACGGTAGCGGCTCCGGTGCACCCGTGGGTGCACGCGATGGGCATTTTCGGGTTGCGTTTGGTCAAGGCTGGTCGAGTTGGTTACGTCTGACCGCAGGTCAGGGCACGTACGGGCAGGTAGAGGCTTTGACGTATGGAGCACTCATAATCCCTCGGTCGCGGGTTCGAGTCCCGCCCGCCCCACTCGAGACAGATATCCAAACGGAGGGGTGCAAGGCTGCGGAAGCGCAGGCACTGGGGATGTCGTGGCCGCGGCGTGGACCCTGCCGGCCACCCGGCAGCTCCGGCGTCGTGTCCAGTGCGCGACGAACACAGCGAGGGTGCCCGGCCCCGGATCTAGCCTGATCCGGTGATGTCGACGGCAGGTACGGGCGTGCGCGTCAGGCTGCTCGGGCCGGTGGAGGTGGTCGTCACCGACACCCCGCAGGCGGTGAACGGCCTGCGCCGCAAGGCGGTGCTGGCGACGTTGGCGCTGCACGTGGGCCGGGTCGTGAGCGTCGACCAGCTCGTCGACGTGGTCTGGGGTGAACATCCACCGGCCACCGCCGCAAACACGCTGCAACGCCACATCTCGCACCTGCGCGCGTTGCTCGGCGAGCCCGGATCGATCGTGGCGCGCCAGCCCGGTTACGTGCTCGACACCGGGCCGGTATCCACCGACGTCCAGGCCGCCGAGCACCTCCTCGACCTGGCCCGGCGCACGGCGGATCGGACCGAGCGGGTGGCCCACCTGACGGCGGCGGTGGCACTGTGGCGTGGACCGCCGCTGGCCGACGTGGCCGGGTCCGCCTGGCTGGAGGAACAGGCGGACCACCTGGCACGCCTGCGGTTGGAGGCTGAACGGGCGCTCGCCGAGGCCCGGTTGTCCGTCGGCGAGCACGCCCGGCTCGTCCCCGGATTGGAACGGCTCGTCCGGCAGCAACCCTTCGACGAGCATCTGCACGCGCAACTGATGCTCGCCCTGTACCGCGACGGCCGACAGGGCGAAGCGGTCGCCACCTACCGGCGGCTGCGTGACGCCCTCCGTGACAACCTCGGCATCGACCCGAGCCCACGGCTGCGGGACCTGCAGAGCGCCATCCTGCGTCAGGACACCGCGATCGACGCGCCCACCCCGGCCACGGCGGCACGGGTGGTGGCGGCACAGTTGCCTCCCGCCGTACCGACGTTCACCGGACGCGACGCGGAGCTGGCCGCCCTCGACGCGCTCGTGGACCGGGGCGGCGCCGTGGTGGTGTCGGGCACCGCGGGCGTCGGCAAGACCGCGCTCGCCGTGCACTGGGCGCACCGCGCGGCCGGCCGTTTTCCCGATGGGCAGCTCTACGTCAACCTGCGCGGCTTCGACCCGGCGGCCACCCCGACCGAACCGGCGCGAGCGCTGCACGGATTCCTGGAGGCGCTCGGTGTGCCGGCGGCACGGATGCCGAGCGACGAGGACCTGATGGTGAGCCTGTACCGCACGACGGTGGCGGGCAAGCGCCTCCTGGTGGTGCTGGACAACGCGCGCGACGCGGAACAGGTCCGGCCGCTGCTGCCCGGTTCACCCGACTGCCTCGCCATCGTCACCAGCCGCGACCAGCTCATCCCGCTGGTCGTCACCGAGAGCGCCCAACCGGTGATCCTCGATCTGCTGAGCCGCGGCGAGGCCCGCGACATGCTGGTCCGCCGGCTCGGGGCCCGGCAGGTCGCCGCCGAGCCCGCCGCGGCCGACGACATCGCCGACCGGTGTGCGCGGCTGCCCATCGCCCTGGCCATCGTCGCGGCCAGAGCCGCCACCAACCGGCACCTCCCGCTGGCGGCGGTCGCCGGTGAGCTGGGCAACCTGGACGCCTTCCACGGCGGCGACGAAGCCACCGACGTACGGGCGGTCTTCTCCTGGTCGTGCCGGACGCTCAGCCCACCCGCGCTGCGGCTGTTCCGGTTGCTGAGCCTGCATCCCGGCCCGGACGTCTCCACCCCGGCCGTGGCCAGCCTGGCCGGCGTCCCGCCGCAGACGATCGGCCCCCTGCTCACCGAGCTGACCCGGGCGAACCTCCTCACCGAGCACGCGTACGGGCGCCACGCGTTCCACGACCTGCTGCGGGCGTACGCCGGCACCCTCGCCGACGAGGCGGAGTCACCGGCCGACCGCCGCGACGCCATCCACCGGCTGCTCGATCACTGCCTGCACACCGCGCACGCCGCCGACCTCGCACTGCACCCGCACTTCAGCGAGATCAGCCTCTCGCCATCACGGGCGGGTGTGACGCCGGAGCACCCCAGGAGCCGGTCGGCCGCCACGGCGTGGTTCACCGCCGAGATCCCCGTCCTGCTCGCCGCGGTACCGCTCGCGGCGCGGTCCGGGTTCGAGGGCCACGCCTGGCGGCTCGCCTGGACGATGGGCGGCTTCCTGCACCGGCAGGGGCACTGGCAGGACTGGCTCGGCACGCAACGCATCGCTCTCGCCGCCGCGTCCCGCATCGGGGATCGGGCCGGGCAGGGCCACGCCCACCGCAGCCTCGGTCTCGCCTGCTCCCGGCTCCGCCGCCACGACGAGGCCGACGACCACCTGCGGCGCGCGCTCGACCTGTTCACCGACGTCGGCGACGACGCCGGGCGGGCACACACCTGCCTCAACCGCGGTCAGTTGGCCGAGCGTCAGGGGCGGTACCACGAGGCACTCGAGCATTCCCGGCGGGCGCTGGCCCTGTTTCAGCGGACCGGCAACCGGGCCGGGCAGGGGTACACCCTCAACGCGGTCGGTTGGCAGGAAGCGCTGCTCGGCAACTACCACCGTGCCCTCGAGTCGTGCGGCGAGGCGCTGACGATGCTCCAGGAGGTGGACGACGTGCAGGGGCAGGCCGACACCTGGGACAGCCTCGGCCACGCCCATCACCAGCTCGGCGACGACCGGCGGGCGATCGCCTGCTACGAGCACGCGCTCGAACTCTTCACCCAGGTCAACGACCGCTACGCCGAGGCCAGCACGTACGTCAATCTCGGCGGCAGCCACCGGGCCCTCGCCGACCTCGGCGCCACCCGCGCGGCGTGGCGTCGTGCCCTGAGCATCCTCGACGACCTCGGCGACGCCGACGCCGACTCGATCCGCGCCGACCTCGCACAGCTCGACGCCACCAGGCTGCGCTGACGCTCCCCGCTTTCAGCGCGGTTTCCGGGCCGCTTCAGCGCACCCCGGCACTCTTCGGGCACCAGGTTCCTTCGAGGAATGGAGCGTTCGATGAGTCGCTTGGCACGCCGCCTCGCGGTGATCGGGGTGGTCAGCGGGACGGTGCTGGCCATGTCCTCCGCCGCCGTGGCCCAGACCGACGAACCGCCGACCAGAGGCACCGACTGTGTCGTCCAGTACGTCGACGACCGTGGTGAGGTCGTCCGCACCGGGACCGAGCCCGAGGGGCGGATGTACGGCCAGTTCCGTTGCGTCGGCGGGCAGTGGACGTTTGCCTGGGAGCCGTTCGGGGCGGACGACCTGATCGCGGCCGACGCGATCCGGATCGATCCGTCGGGCGCCGTCTCGGTGCGCCGATTCACCGGCCCCGCTCTCGGCAACGACCTCACGCTGGGCGAGATCGCCGCCATCGCCCGGGCCGTCACCGGCAGCCCGGCGGTGACGATCGACCGCGCGATCGTGGCGGTCGACGACGGCAAGGAGCGGACCCCGGAGCAGGTCGAGGCACTGCTGGCCGGCAAGGACGACACCGGCGTACGCGTGCTGGACATCATCGAGAAGCCGAATGCCGCCATGTCGACGAAGGACGTCATCGACGAGGCCGGTGGGCTGCCCGAGACGACGGTCGTCTACTTCAGTCTCTGGGGCGCGATCAAGTCGGTGTTCGCCTGGATCGTGGACACGATCAGCGACGTCGGTGAATGGATCGACGACCACTGCGACTGGGGGTCCCCGAACATCGTGGGCGACATCGTCACGTGCCGCTGGTAGCCCGTCCGACCCCGCCGACACCCGATCATCGAAATGAGGACAGCATGACAGCTCTGCGGGACATCACCAGGCGCGTCACCATCGTCACCGCGGCACTGATCGTCGGGCTGACCGCTTCGTACGCGCCGTCCCAGGCCGCCGAGGATCAGGCCCGGACGACGATCACCGACCAGCCCGGCGCTCCGGGGAGCATGCTCCACCAGTTCGAGGACCTGACCGGCCGGCCCGTCGGCGATCTGGACACGGTGCTGGCGGTCGACACCGGTGGCCGGAACCTCACCGTCGACCAGCTCGACGCGCTCGTCGCCGGCAGAGAGGTCGACGGCGTCACGGTCCTGGGCGCGATGTCCGGCGGCCGGGACATCCTCGACACGACCATGGCCGACCTCGCCGACGGCGTGTACGACGGCAGGGGTGACACCCCGACGTCCTCCCTGCTCTTCGCCTCGTCCACGCCGGACGGCCGGGAGTGGTGCCTGACCATGTGCATGGCCTCGGGCAAGTCCTTCTGGGAATGCGTCCTGTCGCGTCGCGGCGACCAGACTCTCACCCTGGACCTCGGCGGCGGCACCACGCTAGGCGGGATGAAGGCGGCCTTCGAGAAGGCCAACAACGCCGCCGCCGAGGGGCCGTACGCGGTGGAGACGTTGACCGGTGACGGCGAGCCCTCGGCGGAGGAGATGGAGACGCTCCTCGACGGCGGGGAGGTCGACTCGCTGCGCCGGGTGGCGACAGTGGAGGGACCGGACCCCGAATGGGCGCTGGGCGACGTCGCCGAAAAGTCGGGCGTCCCCTATCTGAAGACGAGGATCCACATCTTCACCCTCGGGCTTCCCATCCTCGGGAAGATCGTCGTGGTCTGCGTCTCGCACAACGACGGAAAGACCTGGAAGTGCGCGGCCAAGCCGTGGGGCGGGTTCTAGGCGGTAGGCCGACGATCCCGCTCCGCGTCGATCTTCCCGGCCGGCGCGGAGCGGGATGCGCCCTCACACATCGGCGAGCTGCGCCGGGTCGAGCCGGGAGAGGCGGGCCGCGTCCTGGCCCGGCGGCAGCCCGAACAGCCGCCGGTATTCGCGACTGAACTGCGACGCGCTCTCGTAGCCGACCGCGAAGCCGACGGCCGCCACGTCACCGGGCTCGGCCAGCAGCCGGGCCCGCGCCTGCTGTAGGCGAACCACCTTCTGGAACTGGATCGGCGTCATCGTCGTGACCGCCCGGAAGTGGCGGTGTAGCGAGGTCACGCTCATTCCGGCGACGCGCGCCACGTCCTCGACACGGAACAGGTCGGCGTGGTGCTCGCGGATCCAGCGGATCGCACGCTCGATCTGCACGACGTTGCCGTCGGCCAGCCCGATCTGCCGGACGGTGCCGCGTTGCTCGCCGGTCAGCAACCGCCAGACCAGCTCGCGTTCCAGCCCCGCCCACAGCACACGCTGGTCGTCGGGACGGTCGAGCAGGCGCAGCAGCCGCACCACCGCGTCGAGCAGCTCGCCGCTCAGGGCGAACCTGGACGCGGTGGACGTGCGGTTGTCCCCGGAGCAGACGGCACGACTCGACGAGGTGTCGGCACCGACGCTGAACTTCCCGGCCGACAACAACCGCTACCTCGCGCCGAGGCTCGCCTTCGCGGGCGCGACGGTCGACGGCCGGCCGAGCCCGGTGTCGTTCGGACTGGACAACGCCACCCGGTACTGAGCGCGCCCCGAGGGTCCACGCGGGCCGGGGGTAGCGCAGGCTGTACCGCAGGACGGCAGCAGGCGGGATCGTCCCTGTATCGGACTTCTTGCACCGTTGACGGTGTCCAGCCCGATGCCGATCCGAGGAGCGACAATGCCCCTGAACGTGAGCGATTCCGCCCGCCGCCGCCGGACCTGGAGGGTGGCGGCCGGCGCGTTGGCCGTCGTCGTCGCCACCGTGACCGCCCCCTCCGCGTCCGCCGCCGACGCGACCAGCCGGCATGTCGCCCCGCGGGACGCCGTCCAGCGGCGACTGGACCGTCTGGTCAGCGAGGACGGCTTCCCCGGCGCGCTCGCCTCCGTTCGGGGGACCAACGGGCGGGTCCGCGACTACACCGCCGGCCCGGTTCCCCGGAACGGCCAGGTCCGCATCGGCAGCAACACCAAGACCTTCACCGCGGTGGTCGTCCTGCAATTGGTGGGCGAGGGCCGCATCGACCTGGACGCCACTGTCGAGCACTACCTGCCCGGCGTCGTGCGTGACAACGGCAACGACGGCAGGAAGATCACGGTACGACAGCTCCTGCAGCAGACGAGCGGCCTGCCCGACTACGACGACGTGCTGTTCACCGAGCCGCAGGATCTCGTCGACAAGACCCACTCGTACTACCAGCCGCGCCGCCTGGTGGACGCCGCACTCACGACTGCCCCGCACTTCGCGCCCGGGGCGAAGTGGGAGTACAGCAACACCAACTACATCCTCGCCGGGCTCATCGTCGAGCAGGTCACCGAACGCCCGATCGGAGAGGAGATCACCAGCCGCATCATCACACCGCTCGGACTGCGCGACACCTACTGGCCGGGCGTCGGGGAACAGCGCCTGCGGGGCACCCATCCGCGCGGCCACGTCCGGGTGGCTCCGGACGCCCCGTGGGTGGACGTCACCGACATGGACCCGTCCCTGGGCTGGTCCGCCGGCCAACTGGTCTCGACCCCGGACGAACTGCGGACCTTCTTCGAGGCGCTCGTGGGCGGCAGGCTGCTCAAGCCGGCGCAGCAGGCGGCCATGATGGCGACCGTGCCCGCGCCCGGCTTCGAACCGACCGGCGAGTACGCGTACGGGCTGGGCATCGCCCGGCACGCGTTGCCCTGCGGCGGCGACGCTTGGGGTCACGGCGGCGACATCCAGGGCTTCGAGACCCGCAACCTCGCCACCCGGGACGGCCGGAGCGCCGTCGTGGCCGTGACCGGCCTACCGACCAGCGAGCAGATGCTGAGCGAGGTGAACAAGAGCGTCGACACGGCGCTGTGCGGCACCGACCAGTAAACCTGGCCGAGCGTTGGCTCGGGGAGCTGACCAACAAGAGAGCGCAAGGTGCCCGCTCAAGCAGTGACATCCGGCGACTGGATCGAGGACTGGAGACGACGACCCTCGGCCCCAACCTGAACCAAGGGCCGCGACCAGATCCTCGAATCCGTCGCCCACTACGTACCGTGCATCAACGACTCACCGCGCCAGCGGCTAATGGTTGATGTAGGCAGACGTGAGCACGTTGTCGTAGGAGCCGATGCGGTGATTGCCGTAACCATCGAAGATCACGTTGTCAGTTTCATTCAGGTTGACTCTCTGGTGCGGCCACACAAATACATATTTCCGAGCCGCAAGACGGGCGGTCGGGGCAGCCCGTGAGGGGTGGTGCATTCTCCGGCCATTCGAGCCAGCTCACGGATGCCCGGCTAGTACGGCAGCCGCCATTTGCTAGTTGGCCAGGGCATGGTCTCGGTTGAGTCGGGTGCGTTGGTGGAACCAGCGTGCTCGGGCTTGGTGGCGGCGTCGCCAGTTGCGCCAGTGGGTGTCGTGGTCGGTGGGTT